>JBDRWH010000018.1:0-17946 GCA_039802325.1 Caldifarciminota bacterium | reverse complement strand
ATACTTGTCAAGCGCAAAGAATTTCATTGACATTTCCTGTGAATATGTTATAATACAATATGAGAAAGAAAATTGGTGTTCTGACCAGTGGTGGTGATGCACCAGGTATGAATGCAGCAATCAGGGCAATTGTGCGCACTGCACTTTATAAAGGATTTGAAGTTCTGGGGATAAGACACGGCTACAAAGGATTGATAAGTGATGACATGACAAAGTTAGACCATCACTCAGTCGCGAATATCATACAAAGGGGTGGCACGATTTTAGGAACTGCGCGATGCGATGAATTTGAGACTGAAAAAGGAATGAAAAAAGCAAAAAAGATTATTGAAAAAAATAAAATTGATAGCATAATCGTCATCGGTGGTGATGGAACAATGCGCGGGGCAAATGCATTTTCTGAAAACTTCGGCGTGAATCTCATTGGTCTTCCTGGAACGATTGATAACGACCTTTATGGAACAGATTTTACCATTGGTTTTGATACCGCTGTGAATAGTGCACTTGAGGCAGTTGACCGCATAAGGGATACTGCATCTTCTTTGGAAAGGGTATTCTTTATTGAAGTAATGGGAAGGTATGCAGGATTTATCAGCCTTGCGGTTGGGCTCGCTGGTGGTGCTGAGGATGTTATCATCCCTGAAACACCAACCGATATTGAAGAAATAGCGCGGACAATCAAAAACAATATCAGAAAAGGCAAAAAATCAAATATCATAATCGTTGCCGAAGGAGATGAGGCAGGAAATGCATTGACGATTGCCAAAAAGGTCAAGAAATTGACCGGTGAAGATTTTCGGGTTGCGGTCCTTGGATATATCCAGCGGGGCGGAACACCTACTGCAAATGACCGGATACTTGCGTCAAGACTTGGTTATTCAGCAGTGGAAGCAATTGCTCATAGAAAGTTCGGCGTTATGGTCGGGGAAATAGATGGTAATATTGTGTTTACACCATTTGCACAAACTTATACAAGAAAAAAGCCTATTCAGGATTATGTCTATAATATGATAAAAATCCTGTCAGGTTAGTTTTGCAACATTTTGGGGGCAGCCCCCAAAATGTTGCATTTTCAATAAAAAACAATTGTTGACTTCAAAGAAATTCTGTGTATAATCAAAATAATAAAGGAGGCAATAATGATTGAACGCATTAAGGGAATATTATTCAGTCCTAAGACTGAATGGGAAAAAATCAAGGCAGAGCAAACAGGTATTGGTCAGGTTATGACTGGTTATGCGATACCTCTGGCACTGATTCCTGCAATCTTTGGATTCTTAGGCTATGTATTGATTGGTGTCAACGTAGGAATGTTTGGAACCATAAGGTATCCATTTGTTTCTGGCATTGTCTGGGCAATTGTCTGGCTTATTATGACGCTGGTTGGATTATACATTGAAGGAGTTGTGATCAATGCACTTGCCCCTTCTTTTGAGTCAGTACAGAATAGTACGAATGCTTTTAAACTCGCAGTCTATTCAATGACACCTTATTTTGTTGCTGGAATTCTATACATCTTCCCTGTGCTTGGTATACTTGTAACGCTTATCTCACTTTACGGATTATATCTGATGTATGTTGGTATGCCGGTAATGATGTCCACTCCCAAAGAAAAGGTAATAGGCTACATGATTGTTTCCATAATTGTGATGATTGTTATCAATATAATTGTGGGCGCAATTGCTGGTGCAATCATGGCCGCAACGTATCGTCCTTTGTTGAGGTTTTAGAGATTAATTAATCAGGCACAATTTTAGTTCCAAAATCTCCAAAAAAGGCATCTCTTGCCTTTTGTAAAGAAGTTATTATAACTTCACTGCCTCCTGCTTCAAGAAATTTTATGGCGGATTCAATCTTTGGTCCCATACTACCTGGTGGAAATTGTCCCTGGCTCAAATAGTTTCTTGCCTGGCTCAGTGTTATTTTTTCCAATTTTGTCTGGTCAGGCTTATTATAATTTAGATATACATAGTCAACCCCGGTTAAGATCGCAAGGATCTGAGCCTTAATATCAATGGCAAGGACTGCTGAGGCAAGGTCCTTGTCAATTACACCATCAATCCCTTCGTAAGAACCATCAACTTCCATGTATACTGGTATACCACCCCCTCCAGCAGCAATCACGATTACACCCTGTTCTACAAGGTATTTGATTATCCGCGAATTCACAATCTTAACTGGAATCGGCGAAGGAACTACCCTGCGATAGCCTCTGCCAGGATCTTCCTTTATAACCCAGTTGAACAATTCTGCAAGTTTTCTCGCCTGTTTTTCATTGTAAAATGGACCGACGAACTTTGTAGGATTGATTATTGACGGATCATTGGCATCAACAATAACCTGGGTTACAATAGTAATCACATCCCTTTCAATGCCAATCTTCTTAAGTTTATTCTGCAGGCTTTGTTCAATCATATAGCCCATTCCGCCTTCAGTATCAGCAACAATCACACCGAGGGGTAAAGCAGGGATTTCCTGGGCAGTCTTTTCTACCCTTAAAAGTGCATTTCCAACCTGGGGACCATTGCCATGGGTTATGGCAAGGTGATAACCCTGTTTTATCAATTCTACAACGATTTCAAGACTTTTTCTGGTATTGGCGAACTGAACATGGATATCATCCCTTCC
The DNA here is from genome assembly GCA_039802325.1 of Caldifarciminota bacterium. Taxonomy (GTDB): domain Bacteria; phylum Hydrothermota; class Tepidihabitantia; order SM23-42; family JAOAFX01; genus JAOAFX01. Next base: position 15,318 of record JBDRWH010000018.1, on the reverse strand, counting down.
TGTACTGGATATCGCATTTCCACCGAGTGCAATGACTGCCTTTTTCATTTCATATTATACTCATTACAATTTTTTCGTCAAGCCTTGACTTCTTCCAAATTCTGTTTATAATTAGTTCCAGTTATGAAAAAAATCCTTGAACCCACCGACATAAAGCGAATTACTACAAGAATTGCCCGTGAGATAATTGAAAGAAATAAAGGTGCGAAGAATCTGGCGCTCATTGGCATAAAACGTCGGGGTGATATCCTTGCCCAGCGTATCGGGAAGGAAATTGCGGAGTGCGAAAAAGCCAAAATTCCTATTGGTGCCCTTGATATTACTCTTTATCGTGATGACTTACAACTTGTCTCTGAAACTCCAATAATTGAAGGCACAGATATCAATTTTGACGTTAATAATATGGCAATTGTGCTTGTTGATGATGTGTTATTTACAGGTCGCACTATCAGAGCAGCAATAGAAGAGATTCTTGATTTTGGAAGGCCAAAAAAGATTCAACTGGCAGTGCTTATTGACCGGGGGCACAGAGAACTTCCAATCCAGGCAGACTATGTCGGTAAGAAAATAACAACATCAGAAAAAGAAATCGTTGATGTTTATCTGAAGGAACTTGACGGACAGGACCTGGTATTCATTCACAGAAAGGCGAAAATCAAAAAAATAAAAATTAGAAAGGGACGTATTAAGATGGCGCATCCTCCAAAGCCAAAGGTTGAACAATTGAAAATCACTGAGCGGCAATGAATCCAAAGAAAGATCTCTTGGGAATTGAAGGCCTTGGAAACAAAGAGATACTGAACTATCTTGATACCGCCGAGAAATTCACTGAAGTATTAGAACGTCCTATTCCCATAATCCCAGCCCTCCGGGGTAAGACAATATTAACTCTTTTCTTTGAGCCATCAACCAGAACCCAGATTTCCTTCAGTATTGCCGCCAAGAGATTATCCGCAGATGTGGTCAATTTCTCAGCCACCTCATCAAGTGTAAAAAAAGGGGAAACACTGCTTGATACTGCTAAAAATATTGAAGCGATGAAAGTTGATGGTGTGGTGGTAAGACATTATGCATCCGGCGCACCAAAAATTCTTGCAGAAAATCTTAATGCCTTTGTGATAAATGCTGGCGATGGCACCCATGAGCATCCAACCCAGGCATTACTGGATATGATGACGATGCGTCAGCATTTTGGCTATTTGAAAAATTTGAATGTATTGATTGTTGGTGATATATTGCATTCGCGAGTTGCCCGCTCAAATATCTTTGGGTTAAGGGCAGTTGGAGCAAATGTCTGCCTTTGTGCACCTCCAACCCTGATACCCATAGACATTGAGAAGCTGAATGTTGAGGTTTCTTACAATCTTGATGAAGTAATAGGTGATTTTGATGTGGTAATGGCATTGAGAATTCAATTAGAGAGACAGGAATCCGGGCTGTTCCCTTCAGCACGCGAATACAGGGATCTGTATGGTCTAACCGCTGAAAGGGTGAAGAAAATGAAACCCAATGGCATTGTCATGCACCCGGGGCCCACAAATCGTGGTCTGGAGATAGACCCCGAAGTTGCAGATGGCCCGAAATCAGTAATTCTAAAACAGGTGAAAAATGGAGTAGCAGTGAGAATGGCGATACTATTCATTCATGCAGGAGGAAAGATTGAGTAGTATCTTGGTAAAAAATGGCAGGGTCATTGATCCAAAATCAAGATTTGACCGGGTTGCAGATGTTTTGATTGAAGGTAATAAAATTCAAAAGATTGATAGAAATATCAAATTTGAAAATATTAAAATAATTGATGCAAGTGGAATGATAATTAGCCCGGGTTTAATTGACCTGCACTGTCATTTGCGTGACCCGGGCAGACCAGATGAAGAAACCATTGAAAGCGGTTGCAGGGCAGCCGTCGCTGGAGGTTTTACTACAATTTGCTGTATGCCTAATACTGAACCCCCAATTGATAATGAGGGAATTGTAAACTATATCTTGAAAGAAGCAGAAAGAGTTAATCTATGTCGAGTATTTCCCATTGCCACAATTACGAAAAAAAGGGAAGGAAAAGAGATAGCAGAGTTTGGTGAATTAGTCAAGGCAGGTGCAAAAGGATTTTCTGACGATGGTAATACAGTTAATGATGCAAGGGTTTTGCGTTTTGCAATGGAATATTTGAAGATATTTGATATGCCGATATTTGAACATCCGCTTGATGAATTCTTGAGTAAGGGTGGTGTAATGAATGAGAGTGAAGTCTCAACGAGGTTGGGTCTTGCTGGTTCACCAGCGGTTGCTGAAGAAGTAATCGTTGCAAGGGATCTGATGCTCGCAAAATTCACCGGTGCAAAACTCCATCTCTGTCATATCTCAACCAAAGGGTCAGTAGAACTGATAAAACGTGCAAAGAAAGAGGGAATTGATGTTACCTGTGAGACCTGCCCCCATTACTTCTTCTTCAATGATACTGTCCTTGAGACATACAATACAAACTACAAAGTAAATCCACCAATAAGAAGCGAGATAGATAGAAGAGCAATCATTGAAGGACTGCGCGACGGAACAATAGATTGTATCAGCACTGACCATGCACCACATACCCAGGCAGAAAAAGAATTGGAATTTGCTTCTGCACCATTTGGAATGATTGGACTTGAAACTGCCCTTTCAATGGCCATAATGCAACTTGTGAACATTGAAAAATTTTCCTGGCTTGAAATTCTGGATAAGTTTTCAATCAAACCTGCTCAGGTGCTGAAAGAAAAATTGGGAATGATAAAGGAAGGAGCAACTGCGGATATTGTTATCATCAATCCTAATGTTAAGTGGCAGGTTAATGCAGAAAACATAAAATCAAAATCTAAAAATACACCATTTCTAAATAAAGAACTCACCGGTCGTGCCGAATATGTAATTGTTAACGGCGAAATAAAATATCAAGCAGGTATTTGACAACTTTACAACCCCTTTATTCTACGTTTTCTTAACTCATATTTGATAAATTCGTAAATTTTTGGTTTCATTCCGAGGTATTCAGGTGGGATGATTCCAGATTCGGGATAGTCTTTTATACATCGGGCAATGACTGCGCAAGAATATCCTGTCATCCTTGCCATTGAGGTAATTTTGTTTTTTCGATCATAATGGTCAACGATTTGATACTTTTTTTTCATCCCTGCGCCTTTCAATTCAATGATCAAAATTGTGAGGTCATGTTCAGGACCTTGAGAGAGTTGTTGTTTCAGGTATCGGAAAGTAAACTCGGCACATGGAATTCTGTGATTATCTACCATTATGGGCTTATCAGAAAAAAATCCACAATCAATCAGTGTCTTAAAGATTGTCGCATGTCCAGCATAACGGATTGTTTTTTCTTCCATATTTTTTATCCTGCACATAGTCCTTAACAGGGTACGAAGACCATCTGTATAAAATGCCTCAAGTGTACCAATTTGGGGAACATAGAACTGTTCTATGCCTGTAAGTGCGGGCACAGTGATTACGCGATAGTTCCTGAAGATTCTTGCCGGTCTTGTATATTCTTCAATTAAGTCACTTGGCGACCAGGTGATACGATAGTTAAATGGTGGAATAGGCCTTTGTGGAATTCCGCCCACCATTATTTTCAAACTGTCTATTTTTCTGATACGGGTATATGCTTCGCCCACAAGGATATTGCTCAGTCCAGGTGCGTATCCAGCATCGGGCACAATTCTTATCTTTGCCTTTTTCGCTTCTCTATTAAGTAAAAAAGGATCTGCTGGGGAATAAGACATATCAACCATATCAACTCCAGATTCAATTGCACACTCCATTGAATAGAAACCAAATCGTGCGGGCAACGCACCAATCACAAGGTCATAATCACTGATTAATCTGATGACTTTTTTCTGATCCCTGATATCAAAGTGTATCTTCTTAACCAAAGGATTATTTAATCGGACAAGGTTGCTCCTGTCAACATCAAGGACCGCCACTTTAAAGAATCTTGACAGATCATCTGCCACGATTCTGCCCTGCATACCACAACCGAGAATCAATACCTTCATAATCTCCTCACAAGTTTTCCAAAATTAAATTTCATTGTTAAAATTCTTTCCGATGAAAATACCTTTGTTGCGACAAAAAGCAGGATAACAGCGAACAGGAATAGATAGATATTCCCGAGGATTACAGGTATCTTCTGACCAAGCAACAAAAATTTGAAGGCAAAGAAAGTATGGGAGAAGGGAATTAGAAAGATAAAGATCTTTAATCCTAAACTCATTGCACCCGGGTCAAATATCAAGGCAAAGAAATAGGGAATGAGTATCATTATTGTCAGAGGCATTATTGTGGACTGTGCATCTTTAACATCCTGCGCAAATAATGCTAAGAGTGTTGCTAAAGCAAGGGCAGTAACAATTGACAAGAATATGCTCAAACCTAAAAGAATTTTGCCGCCAGTATCAAGACTCAAATCTATTCCTCCACCAAAGGGTTGCAAATCAGTAGAAGGGGTTGGACCCATATTACTGAATGATGACATATAACTCCCCATTGCAAGAACAAAGAAAAATGCAAAACCTACAGCAAGTATTACAGCGGCAAGCATTTTGGCAAGGACGATAGTGAATCTTGATACGGGAACAGTAAGAATAGTCTCAAGTGTTTTATTCTCTTTTTCCTGAGCAATTGAAGACGCAATCATCGTGCCTGTGACAATAATCAACATTAAAAGTGCCACGGGCACAATAACAGTCTGGGTTGAGATATAAGCAAGGATGAATGCTGAACTGCCGGGTTGAATTTCATCTTTCAAAACGACGAATTCTTTTGCCTTTATTGGTTCATAGAGTGCTTCTAAATTGATATTGGGGTCAAGCTCTTTCACAAAAGATTCAGCAACATGACGATTTATTGTATATAGAAAACTTTTAATATTTGCACGCTGGGCAGAGGATGCAATACTCAAGGATGTGATTATTGAATATATTCTAATTTCGGCAGTCATTTTACTGCTTAGATTTGATTCATAACCAGCAGGAATTAATACAATCGTTGAAAGACCCTGTTCTTTCGCAATCCTTACTGCCTGCGTATCCGCATCTGTATTAATCATTGTCACCTGATTTCTTTCGCTTTTCAAACTTTCAATCAATGATAAAGATGATTTTGTATCATCCCAATCTACAATGCCAATGCTCAGAGGTTTCATTGCCCTGCCCATCTCGCTGTGCATAATTCTACCAATAAAAATTAGGATGAATATAGACATCAAAAATGGCAGAATCATTTTCAATGTCAGAAGGTCCTTTATCTCTTTTTGCAGGATATTAAGGAATTTTGACATATCTTATTACCTTACACTTTGCACAAACACCTGTTCAAGATTCTGGGCTTGATATTTCTCGCGCAATTTTGATGGAGCACCGGATTCAATAATCCTACCCCTGTGAATGAATGCAACCTGATTTGATAGATATTCCACTTCCAGCATATTGTGTGAAGATACGATTACAGTTGTTCCAGTCTTTGCATAATCAATTATCAAATTCCTGACCTCAAGAGAATTTATCACATCCAATCCAGATGTCGGTTCATCAAGAATAACAAGTTTTGGATTGTGCATTAGTGCACGGGCAAGAAGAAGTTTCCTCACCATGCCCTTGCTATAATTTCTTATACGGTCATTCAGACGCTCACCAAGTTTTGCGATTACTGATGCTTTTTCTGTGATGTCTTGCTTCTCACGGTCATTTTTCGCATAAAATCCTGCCATGAACCGCAGATAATCAATGCCCTTAAGATTTTTGTACGCACCCGCTTCTTCAGGGAGATAACTTATCAGTTCTCTCACCTTTGCGCCATCTGTCAATACATCAAAACCAAAGACTTCAATAGTTCCTGAGGTGGGCTGCAAAAGGGTAGCAATCATTCTGAGTGTGGTTGTCTTACCCGCACCATTCGGACCAATCAAACCAAATATTTCACCTTCTTGAACTTCAAATGAGATTTTATCTACCGCCTTTATATTTCCAAAATTCTTGCTTAAATCCCTGATTTTTAAGGCAAGCATTATTGATTATAATCAAAAATAATTCGCAGTCAACAAAACAAGATTCTTGTTCAACTCTACGATAATCTGTTCCTCAGTTTTAGCCTGCGAATTAATTTCTATAACATGAATAGGCTGTTACTTGAAAAGTTGGGATCGCTTGTTAAATTAACACCCAATTTGTGCAGCCCCTGTTCATCCCCGGGTGTGGGAATATGAGTAATGTGTACTTCACAACCATTTAGTTCTCTCAGTTTTCCCATGGCAATCTGGGCTGCAGGATTTGTTGTGGCACTTATTGATAATGCAATCAATGTTTGCTCAAGATCAAGGCTGATTAAATTTTTGGGTTTTTGAAAATACTTGCCCAACTCAGTTATTGAGTTGATAACTGATGGCGATAGAAGATGAATTTTATCCGGTATGTCAGCTAATTTCTTCAGTGCATTTAGAATCAAACTTGATGCCGCATGCAGAGCCACAGAATTCTTACCGGTGACGATTGAACCATCATTGAGTTCTATTGCTGCTCCACAGAATATTCCTTCATTGCCTTTACCTTTTTCTTGTGCTTCAATTGCTGCCTGTCTTGCCGGTATCACAACCCTGCGGTCTTCAGGTTTAACCATCAGTTCATCCATTAACAATTCAACCTTTTGAACGGTCTCGCGGTCAACAAAACCCATCGTGTATTCACAACGGTATCTGAAGTATCTTCTTATGACTTCCTGTATCGCTGCCTTCTGAATAACTGAATCATCAATAATGCCAGAACCAGCACAGTTTACACCCATGTCAGTTGGTGATTTGTAAGGTGATGTGCCCATGATTTTTGTAAGGATGCGTCTCAAAATAGGAAAAACCTCCACATCACGGTTGTAATTGACTGCAGTTATACCATACGCTTCAAGGTGGAAAGGGTCAATCATATTGAAGTCTCGTATATCTGCTGTGGCTGCTTCATAGGCAACATTGACTGGATGTTTTAATGGCAGATTCCAGATTGGAAAGGTTTCAAATTTCGCATAACCTGATTGCAATCCCTGTTTGTGTTCATGATATAACTGAGATAAACAGGTGGCGAGTTTGCCACTTCCAGGTCCGGGACCGGTTACAATAACCAATGTTTTGTCAGTTTGGATATATTCATTTGCACCATATCCTTCATCACTGACAACCGTATCAATATCAGTTGGATACCCTTTCGTAAAACGGTGTGTATAAACTTTTATCCCCTGTCTTTCAAGTTTGTTTTTGAAGATCATCGTTGAAGGTTGATTTTCGTATCGTGTTATCACGACTGCCTTGACCTTCAGATTCCATTGTTTCAAGTCATCAATCAGTTTCAGGGCATCAACGTCATATGTTATCCCGAAATCAGCCCTGACTTTGCGGCGTTCAATATCTCCCGCATATATACAGAGTAAAATATCAGCCCGATCCTTGAAATTCTGAAGCAGACGCATTTTGATATTCGGGTCGAACCCAGGCAAGACGCGCGCAGCGTGATAATCAAAAATAATTTTACCTCCGAATTCAAGATACAGGCGGTCTTTGAAAATATCAATATATTTGAGAATTGCTTCGGTCTGTGCAGTTAGATATTTGTCATTATCAAATCCGATTTCTTTCATAGCCTCTGATAGGAGAAGCAAAATTTATTGTTTTCATTATTTGAATAATATGCAGAAAAAAACAAATGTCAATCACTTGATAGTTGTATTTTGCGTTACACCAGTAATGTGGCTAACCTTTTTGCCGTTGACATTTTCAAGAAAATGTGCATAATGGTTTTGAAAGGGGAGTGTGAAATGGAAAGAAAAGAAATAATCAAAAGAATCTGTATCTTGCTATCGTTTGGCTATGTTTTTTTCTTTGTTCATGCGTCACACTTAGACGAATTGCTTGCGCTCAGTAAGGGTGATATGGCTTCATTACAATTGAACCTATATGCTTCTGCTGCCTGGCAGGTTTCTTTGCTTCAGTATGATGTATTTATTTATAGTTTCTTTGATAGAAAGGATACAAGCATTGTGATTGAATTATACGGAATGAAAGAAAAGGTTGATGATGCTCAAAAGGCGATAGAGAGTTTTCGTGTACTTGTAAAGAGTGAATTTATCCCTTTCTTCAAAAATAACTATGGTATTGCACTTGATGAAGTAAATGAAATTAAATTTGTTTATCGTAATCGTACTGAAGAAGGACGGAAGGAAGTTTATTTGTGGGAAAAAGGCAAGTATCGCTATCCAATAAAATAAGGATTATATTAAAAATTTGCAAAAACCTTATTATAAGTTGATTCTTAGATCTTGAATTTCCAGCCTAAATACAATTCCCGTGCTTTGGGATCATTGATCAAAGTCTGGGCATCACCAGATAAAAGAATCTGCGATTCATAAATAAGATATGCACGGTCTGTAATTTCTAATGTTTCCCTGACATTGTGATCAGAGATTAATATACCAATGCCTTTTTTCTTTAAACTAACAATTATCTCCTGAAGTTCAGCGCGGGCAATCGGATCAATACCTGTAAATGGTTCATCCAGAAGCAGAAATTTTGGCTTGCTTATCAACGCCCGTGCAATCTCCACACGTCGTCTTTCACCACCTGAGAGAGTATATGCCTTCTGGTCTTTTAAACCGGAAAGGTTAAAATCCTCAAGCATTTTTGTCGCCAGTTGTTTTGCTTCTTTTGTCTTTATACCGAGGATTTCATAAATTGCAATTAAATTGTCAATAACTGTCATTTTTCTGAAAACACTTGATTCCTGACACAAGAAAGATATGCCCATTCGTGCTCTTTTGAACATCGGTAAGGTTGTGATAGTCTTGTTATCAAGCACAATGTCACCAGCATCAGGCACTATTAGCCCAACAATCATATTGAAAGTTGTCGTTTTGCCTGCTCCATTTGGTCCTAAAAGACCTATTATTTCACCAGGGTTTATCACAATATTGACCTTATTAACAACGGTCCTTTTGCCAAAAATCTTTGTTAATTCCTTAGTCTCCAGCATTCTCTTTTTCCTCTTTTAGATACAGCTTTCCTTTCGGGTTGCCTTCAACAAGGACTTTGAACGCCTTGCCATCCTGAAAAAGGACATTGATACTTGTTCCCTCAATGAGATTGTGTGCACCTTCATTTGTCCAGTAACTGGCATAGCCCGAAAATACTTTAAAATAATCAATCTTCTTATTTTTCAATCCAAATTCGCCGGTCGCACCTTTTAATTCATTGTTTTTCTCAACAACCAAGGGGTTATTCATATATCCATTATCCCTTTTCATATCAAATGCCATTGTATCACAAAAAAGGATAATACTATCAATCACGCCGATGACAGAGTCATAACCGAAACAAATCTCTTCTTTGTTTTTAAGCAAAAATTCCCGGGCATTGATAATCATCGGTGTTTTGCCCTCCCTTGTTATTTCAATTTTGGGTTGTTTGTTCAGGCTACCGATTTCTGAATTCAAATCATACCATCCTTCACCTCCGTAGGCAACAACCTTGTTCTTTGTATCCTCCAGATATACGTTTCGATACATTCTTACAAATCGTTTGCTGCTGTCATAATTAAGAGAATCCGCAACGATAATTTGATTTTCTGAAATCAATCTTACGTTTTTGCGAAGAATTGCCATTTTTTCTTCAAGGTAGTAGATTGCATCATCAGCATAAATTTTCCCATTGTTATCCTCAATCAAAACCCTGTCATTTAACAATACTAGACCCCTTGTTTCATTCAACTGGGCTTCATAACAGGTGATTTTTGTCTCTTCCTGTTCAATTTCCACATTGCCCAGAAGATACACAATAGTTTCACCATTCTGTTTCACAATTTCAACACGGTCTGCCCGGAAAGGCGTGGTGCTGAGAAATAATAATAGAAAAATCATCACTTTATTCTGGGAAATTTAATAGGTGAGATGCCCTTTATATCACCTATTATTTCAATTTTCTGTAGGTCAGGACCGGTCTTTAAACCATTTCCTTGAATAACCGTGCTATCTTTTTTAATTATCTTTACTGGAGCATCGGTAAGAATTCGCTGGGAATCATTTTGCCAGAACAATGAATCTGTGTACAAGTGTGTAGAATCATCAGTAATCATAATGACATTATCACGGACAAGTATGTTGTGTGTCTTCGTATTCAATTGTCCGGCATTACCGCTTAACAGTGCATATTCCTTGCCTTCTTCATTATAAAATTTTATTTTTACCGTATCAACATTTATGATTTCTTCATAGACATATGCAGAGATTGCAACAAGGTTCCATTTTTTTCTGCCTTCGTGGGTCTCGGTCAAACTAAAATTCTCCAGTGTAATACGCGGTAGGTGTTTTTCGACATTTTGCTGAATTGTCTCTTCTTCACAGCCAAGACAGTATAATAATGCAAAAATCAGAAATCTCTTTATCATAAAGTTTAGTTTGATTCTCTTGATTTATAAAACCACCAGTAATCATACGGTCTTTGTTTGAGTATTTGCTCAAGATCACAGTTCAATTGCATGATTGCCGTTTCCTTATCATAATATACAACAAAGGGAATCAATGGCACTCTGCATAAATGTGCGAGTTTTACAATCTTATTGAATTTTGCATAAATTGTATTGCCATCGACTAAGGTAGCAAATATTCCACCGTTTTTCAAAAATCTTACTATACTGTGGACTTCATCAGGATAAAATATTTTTACATCATGCCGCGAGCGCCAACAATATAGAATTTTATCCAGTAATCTACCAACTAATGGAGAATTGTTGTCCGTATAGCGATTTACCAGAATTCCAATGTCTTTTTCTAAGTGCTGGTTAATTATTCGGGGCATTAATTCCCAGACTCCAAAATGAAAAGAATAAAGAACCGCACCGCTTGTCAGAAGAGAAGGATCACCTGATAGTTTGCATTTTGTGTTGGAATAAATCATTATTGCAATATTCCGTGCTACAGTCTTAAGGTTTTTATAGGACTTCTTGCCAACTTTGTGCTTAAAATGCTGACGTCTATTACGATTACACCAGTAGACAACCATAAGCGCTGAAAAGATTATGATCTCTAAGAAAAAGTGCACCAGATCTTATCTATCCCGACTTTTTTAATGAAGCTTCAACAAAATGGTAAAATATAGGATTTGGTGTCAGAGGTCTTGAAGTAAATTCTGGGTGGAACTGAGTGCCAATGAAAAATGGGTGGCCACTCAATTCCGCAATCTCTATCAATCTTCCATCAGGTGATTTTCCGGAGAAAATCAATCCTTTTTCGTTCAACACCTTGAAATATTTGTGATTTACCTCATACCTGTGTCGATGTCTTTCCTCAATCAAATCCTTCCCATATATTTTACGCGCCAGGGTCTTGGGTTCAAGTTGACAGGGCCAGTTGCCAAGCCGCATCGTGCCACCCATATCTTTTATCTTTTTTTGCTCGGGCAAAAGGTCAATTACAGGATACTCAGTCTTATCATCAAATTCTGTAGAATTTGCCCCTTTCAAATTACAAACATTGCGTGCAAATTCAATGACCATACATTGCATTCCGAGGCAGATCCCTAAAAATGGTTTCTTGTTGGTTCGTGCATAGTTAACCACTTTTACCTTGCCTTCAACGCCTCTCATACCAAATCCACCGGGGATGAGAATTCCATCAACATGGGCAAGCACATTAGAAAGAACAAGGTCATCAATTCTGTCGGTATCCACCCACTTGATTTTAAGCCGTGCATCATTAGCCACCGCTGCATGATAGAGTGCTTCAATTATACTTTTGTAGGCATCCCTTAATTCCACATATTTTCCACAGACTGCAATTTCAACATTTTTCAGAGGATTTTTTACCCTATCCACAAAAATCTTCCATTCGGTCATATCCATATCTTTACGCTCAATGCCCAGATAATTCAGAATCAATTGGTCGAGTTTTTGCTGATGAAAAATAAGGGGAATTTCATAAATACATTCCACATCAACTGCATCAATTACTGCGTTTGTCGGTACATTGCAGAATAAGGAGATTTTTTTTCTTTCTTCTTCTGCGAGCCACGAATCAGTCCGGCATAAAAGAATATCAGGTTGAATTCCCATTGAGAGCAGAACACGAACCGAATGTTGAGTTGGCTTTGTCTTGAATTCCCTTGTGGTTTTGATAAACGGTACCAGAGTTAAATGAACATACAAGACATTATTTCGTCCCAAGTCCAGTTTCATCTGCCTTGCCGCTTCTAAGAAAGGCTGTCCTTCAATATCACCAACTGTACCACCAATTTCTGTAATAACAACATCATATTTATTTTGAATTGCAAGTTTCTTGATCCTTGATTTAATTTCATCAGTTATATGAGGGACTACCTGGACGGTCTTTCCCAAATAGTCGCCTTTTCTTTCTTTGCTGATAACCGTATAGTATACTTGACCTGTTGTAATGTTGTTGTCACGGGTCAACTGTTCATTAATAAATCTTTCATAGTGTCCCAAATCAAGGTCACATTCAGCACCGTCAGCTGTAACAAAGACTTCACCGTGCTGGTATGGATTCATTGTGCCCGGATCAACATTTATATAAGGATCAATCTTCTGTAAACTTACTTTCAGACCATATGATTTCAAGAGTAGACCAATAGAGGCAGTTGCGACTCCTTTGCCAAGTGAAGAAACAACGCCTCCAGTTACAAAAATATACTTTGTTTCCATGTTAGTTAGTATAATTAGAAAATTGTCAAAGTCAAGGGTTTTGCCTTTTCAGATTGGTGAGGTTATATTCTTTTATTTTCAACCGCAGGGTATTACGATGGATCCCTAATTTCCTTGCAGATTCAGCAATGTTCCAGTTATTCCTTTCTAACACTTGCCTGATATGATTTTTTTCAATTTCAGCAAGGGTTTCACCACCAAGATTAAAAGAAGGAGGATTTACTTGCATAGAAACATCTGTCAGTTCAATCCAATCTCCACGACATAAGACCAGCGCCCTTTCAATAACATTTTCCAGTTCTCTTATATTGCCGGGCCAATCGTAACGCATCAATTCATTCAAGGCTTGTTTTGTAATGCCTTTTACCTGTTTTCTACCAAGTTTGGCAAATTTATTGATAAAATGTTCAACAAGGGGTTTAATGTCTTCCTTGTGTTCGCGCAGAGGCGGTAGTGAGATGCAAACTACATTCAATCGGTAATAAAGGTCTTCACGAAAACTTCCCTGAGTAATCTTTTTTTTCAAATCTTGATTTGTTGCACAAATCAAACGGACATCAACTTTTACAGGGGTATTACTACCAAGCCTTTCAAAAGTAAATTCCTGTAGAACTCGTAATAATTTTACCTGAACAATTAAGGGCAGGTCACCAATTTCATCAAGAAATAGAGTGCCTTTATCAGCGAGTTCAAACTTGCCGAATTTTCTTTTTTCTGCACCGGAAAATGCACCACGTTCATAACCAAAAAGTTCGCTTTCAATAAGTGTTTCTGGCAGGGCAGCGCAGGATATGGGAATAAACCTGTAATTCTTTCGCGGGCTTGCCTCGTGAATCAGTCGGGCAATCAACTCTTTCCCAGTGCCGGATTCACCCAGGATCAAGACCGAAGCATCGGACTTGGCAACTCTCGGAATAAGTGCTACGACCTCCTGCATTCTGGGACTTTCCGCAACAAATTGATCAAAGTTGAATCTTTCCTGCACCTGTTCTTTTAAGGACATTATCTCTTGCTGGGTAATCGCATCCTCATAGATGCGTCTGACGAGCATTTCAAGTTTTTCAAGGTCAACAGGTTTATTAAGATAGTCATAAGCACCCAATTTGATTGCCCTTACCGCAGATTCCACAGTACCAAATCCAGTTAAGATTATAAAATAGGTCTGGGGGTCAATTGATTTCATCTGTTTCATTGTTTCTATACCATCGATCACAGGCATTTTCAAATCAAGAATAGCAAGGTCAAAACTTGTAATACGGTTTTTTTCAACTGCATCTTTGCCGTTTTCTGCAGTTGTTACTGTATAGCCAAGGTTCTTCAAAAAATCAGCAAGTAATTCACGCTGGGATGCTTCATCATCGCAGACAAGGATATGCATATTGTAATTATATTTAGATAATAGAAAAAATCAACTCAAAAATTGTTTTCTATATCTTCGAAATCCTCTTCAGTCTCATATTTCTTCTGTTCTGCACGGTAATTATTGAAATTGTAGTTGAGACCGAAGATTATTGTTGGTGATTTTCTTTTATGTTCCTGATGGACATAAAAATTTGTTCCTTCTGATGTATTTTCAAATTTACCAGTGCTAAATATATCACGCATCTGGAGCGTAATATTCAATGAGCGTGGCACGATTTCCTGTTTTATCCCCCCGTTGACTATAAAGAAAGATTCCCTATCACCCTGGGCTCTGATTTCAGGACCGTTATATATTCCGCTTATCTGTAATCTTGTGATTTTTGTTAAGGCAAAGGTTGTCATATTGCGAATGCTCCAGGTTCTGCTTTTTTGAGAGAATGATGTATTGTCTATCGTTCCTTCAATGCGATGTTCATAAATATTTGCTGCAAGATTTGTTGTCAACCATTTAACGATCTTCAAATCTATTGTCGGCTCAATACCATACGCATAGTCTTTTCCGATATTTTCGACACTTGATAACAAAGTATCGCCACCATAAGTATGTGTAATATATTCGATTTTATTATTCGTCAATCTGTAGTATCCATCAAGAGAAATCAGAACGCTGCTCCATTGTCTTTGATAACCAAGTTCAAAGACATTGACAAATTCTGGTAATAATCCAGGATTTCCTTTGTGAATTGAATACGGGTCACGTCGGATTTCAAACGGTTCAAGGTCAAAGTTTCTTGGTCGGTTTACCCGCCGGGTATAACTTAACATAATCTGGTCAAAGGGAGGAAATTTGTATGAAAGATGCAGGGTTGGGAATATGTCAAATCGCTTGATATCTACATTCTGGGTTGTGCCAGTCAATTCCAGAAATCTGTATGTATATTCACCCCTTATCCCTGTCTGATAACCTAAATTTTTGATTTCGCCACGATAGGTTGTATAAAGTGCATAGATATTATGAATGAAATCAGCAAGATGGCTGAATTCTGGTTTGTAAACATATTCTCTGGATATAGTATCATACTGGTATATATCTTGTCCACCATTGGACAAATCAATCATTGTTTGTGTACCACTTTCTAATTTGCCATTTGTTTTGCCAAAAAAACTAACGGGTTGCGCATAATCAAGATTGAAGAGAATTCTTTTCATTGGACCTTTCTCTATTGAC
>JBDRWH010000017.1:0-18514 GCA_039802325.1 Caldifarciminota bacterium | reverse complement strand
TTCATAAGAACCCTTGTGGGGTTTGAGTTCACTGAGAATAACTGGCTTCCCCTTTACCCGGGCTGATGCCTTCGCAATCAGAAGGGCGTTTTTTGTCACCTGACTTGCCTGTTTTGCATTCAATAGATTGGACGAAGCAAAACCCCAGGCATTATCCTTGATCAAACGAACCCCAAATCCCATATCAAAATTATGGGTAAGCGCCTCAATAATACCATTTTTTATCATTATCGATTCCGACTCCTCCTGGACCAAACGTACATCTCCATAAGCTACTCTTTTCATCAGTAAATCATCAATAATATTTTTCAATATCTTTTCCATTTTAACTCCTGACGATTAACTATATTCAAATTTCCCTGTATCGTCAAGGGTGATGTCCGTCTGGTATTGGAATTATGGGAAACAAATTGATCTATCAAGCCTGGGGACTGAGCGGTATTTTTATTATAAATTCAGTGCCTTTTCCTTGCACAGATTTGGCAATTATTTTACCGTCGTGTAAATCCACGACCTTCTTCACGAATGCAAGCCCCAAACCAGTACCACTTTCTTTGCTTGAGTAAAATGGACTGAAAATGTTTCTTAGATCATCTTCAGAAATACCCCTGCCCGTATCGGCAACAGAAATTATTATTGAATCTTCTTCACTGTTTGTTGTAATACGAATTCTACCAGTGTCTGATATTGCTTCAATACTATTCTTCAGCAGATTGACCATTGCGCTGAGCAGAAGTTCATAATCTGCATAGATTTTATTTAGATAATTCAGTTCCTTTTCTATGACTATTCTATCAGGACAACCAGTCTTTCTCAGTGCTTCTTCAAGCAACTCATTTAGTAAGAATTTGTTTTTCATCAGCTTTGCGGGTCGGGCATATTCTAAAAGATTTGCAATCAATCCTTCCATTACACTACATTCCTGAATGATTTCAGAAGGATCTTTCTTTCCTTTTTGTATCAATCTTGCCAGACCCGTGATTGTCGCCAGAGAATTTCTGAATTCATGAGCAACATATGCAGAAAATTCAAGAAGCTCCTTTTCTCTATCTTTCAATTTGGTGAATATCTCATTGAATGTCATAGAGACAAAATCATCTTTTTTCATTTCAATTCCATACCTCTGTGCAACCCGGGCAACATATCGCATTGGTAGTAAAAGATCACGAATCAAAAAGAAACCCAAGAATGAAATAAGAATCAAAGACAGCGTGATATAGATCAAGTGCCAGCGAAAGATGTTGTCAATTGCGGCATAACTTGAATAGTTGAATAGATAAAGATAGAATTCTGGCTCTGGATTGTGATATACAAGATTATCCCTTATTTGTATCATTTTTCCTGGTTCAGGGAGTTGACTGAATATCTTTGTATTATCCATGACAATTCCGGGGAATTTGGCGGAAGAGTCATAGATTCTGTTCCCCAGGGTGTCGGTTAGTATAAGATGTCTAAGATTGAATGACTCAGTAATAAGTCTAAGCGATTTCTCCTTATCAGGATTATTCAAATAAATGAAACAAATCCGCGCCAGGGAAGAAATTTGGGCTTCCTGCGTTGCAATAAACGCCTTCCTCAATTGACTGCTCACATAGAGATTTACAACCGCCAGAAAAATTATCAGCAGAATAAAAACAACTGAGATAGTAGCGATATCTCTTGGATATGAACTTTTTGTTGCCATTTGGCTCTTTTGACTTACCGGATGATAGTCATTCTTCCTTTACTTCTTTCTATCCTTTCACCCTGCAGTTCAATCACATAAATATACATTCCACTTACTACTGCATTACCTTTCTCATTCTTCAAATCCCAGAATGCACATCTTCTATATTTGTCAATCTCATTTGAAGCATCAAGAATTCTTACTCTCTCCCCCGCAATATTATATATGGTCACCTTAAAATCAGGAAATTGACTACCCAATTCTGTAGTGTCTGATGGCGTATAGGAAATTACTACACTTTTTCCCCAGGATGGAATTCGGTCAACACGAAAGGGATTAGGATACGCTGCAACTCTACCCAAAAATAACGGGCTTATCCAGAAAGATGCGGTCGTTACTGAATCATCAGAACCAATATTGTAAACGGTCACACCACTTGCAGAATCACCATAAAACCTGCTTGAGGGAACTGAACCATCGTAGAAGCCAATTGAATCACTTTTCCATAAATCTTCAGCCTTTCCCCAGGTTGAACGCGGAAGTAGAAATTTTGAATCACCATCTGCCTGCATAATACCGACCAATGGATGATTTTCATTCTCGTTCGTTGTTCTTGAATCATCAACATGCAAAATCAACAATCCATCACCTGGAAGAGATCGATCAAATCCAGTTCTGTATCTATTTTCTATCAAGAAATACTCACCCCTGCCACCAGTATTAAAATTCCAGTCAGGACCACCCGGGTCTTCAAGCATCCTAATGGCAAATGGACTTCTTGCCGAGCAAGGAATCTGCTGGTTTTCTAACTTGCTGATCCCAATTCTTTCAACTGCGGTCGGTGTGAGCCAGCCCAGTTGATATTTACACCAGGTTGAAGGATGAGATGGCGTGTTTCCAGGCAAATCCGACGAACTGGATGTCCCCCAAGAACCTGCTGCCATCAAACAGAATATCCCAATTCCATTTGTAGAATAATCCGTATCATATAAGTCAGGTAGTCCAAGCACATGACCAAATTCATGGACAAAAACACCTACGGTAATCCTTGAAGAAGGATTAACCAGTCTTTCTGGTTCCATAGAATAATAGTCTACTTTAACGCCATCCTGGGTTTGATAAGCGCCTGGACAACTTGTGCCGGTGTTTGACAATTGCCATTGGTGAGACCAGATGTCGTGAATACTACCTGTTTCTTCTGCACCTGGACCTGCGTGGACAATGAATATCCCATCAACAATACCATCGCCATCCCCATCGTACTGAGAAAAATCAACATATGGATCAGCAAGTGCACAGGCATCTTCAACAAGTTTCTGGACATTGTGCGGATAATCACTGTAGAATCCAAAGGAGTCACCAACATAATATGCATAGGTCTGAGGTGCACGTACCCAACCTGCAACATTACTCTGCTTGCTGATCGTGAATTTGCCATAAGAGACTTCATTGTAGTATTTACGCATGGAATTTTCACTTTCGCCATAGATAAGAGAATCAAACTCTGATTTCTGATAGGTAGAAGGATTGTCAGAAAAGTCTACAACAATCACGATCGCTTTCTTCTCACCGAGTGCTGGTTGTATCAACCCCGGACCCTTATTCATTAAAGCAGGAAATACGGGTGGTCTGATTGGTGCTCTTGTATATGGACTCGGTGGCATTGATAATAAAACTAATATAAAGACATTTACCATAGTTGATTATTATACCCAATCTAACCGTTATGTCAATGCAAGGATTCTATATTTCTCATAACTGTAAACCGTGAAATTTTCAACATTCTTGAGATTTGTGCTACTCTTAATCTATATTTCTTTATCATTATATCTATTGCCTTATGCCGTTTTCTCTTTTCTTCTATGCCACAAGGATTCATCAATTGCTCAATAGTGATATCCAGCTCTGTGCACAAATTTTTTAAGAGTTCCTCTTTGTTCATGACATCCAGTGGTTTCAAACTGAGTGTTGTTGCGACATCTTTTATAAAATTTTGATCACCAATTATCTTTTGAATTCTATTTTCCCAATCTATGGAAATCTCTTTCTCATCAAGGACAAAATTTTTGTATAAATAGTGGACTTCTTTCTGATTTCCTGTCTCTCCTGCGAATTGTTCAAGGATTATTTGTGGTTTTATGAATTTTGCCGGCTCAAGACCAATATACTGCCTATAACTTGTCCAAGGATATTCACTTGGGTCAGACACTATTCCAGCCTCTACTGCCTGACGATGGATATAGCGCGATAGCCATAGAGCATATTCATTTGGTTGAACAATCTTGTTATTAAATCGCTCACCAAAAACATGACCAACCTGGCCTGTGTCCTTATTAAAAAACTGAGCGTACTGCCCATGTAGATCATCCATGAATTTTGAAATCTTGTTTAATCGGTCAAAAATAAAAAGATGGATATGCCATTTCATTAACGCGTAAGCAATAACATCAATCTGAAGAGACCTTGAAATATTTTCAAGCAATTTCAGATAGAAAAGGTAATGCTGTTCTGTCTTGAATGTTGGATGCCGGTCATTTCCCCAGGCGTAGATATGATGATAGAGATTTTCACCACATATGCGTTTTGATTTGCTCATTGTACACAACTATATACAAAATTTTACATAAGTCAACTGCAAAATGCAACATTTTGGGGGCTGCCCCCAAAATGTTGCATTTGTGTAAATTCTTACCCAATTACAGCATAATAGTACTCAAACATTGCAGTCTTTACCTAAAAGTCATTAAATTCCATTACATTCACCAAAAAAACAGGAATGAAATTTGCATATATATTTAGCAGAATGGTGGAGAAAAATGTTTGTGAATAATAATGACAACCACAACAAATTAGAAAATATGATTGATCCGCATGATTCCGTCCTGGTAACAACGGCAATTTGCGGATGGTGTGATAAAAACAACAAAAAGGAGGCTTTATGAAAAAAGGCTTCACACTGATTGAAATGATGGTGGTTATTGTGATTATTGGTGTAGTGATTGCCCTTGCAGTACCCAATTTTGCTGGTATGCAGGCGAGGGCACGTATAAAGGCAGGTGCTTATGAAGTTGCCCAGGACTTAAGACAGATAAGGGAAAGGGCTCTATCAATAAGCAGGGAATATTCAGTTGACCGCGCAGATGCCAGAACTTATGTAGTCACCTCCCCTGAAGGCAATACCTATACTTATAAGCTTGGCGGCAGCACTGGTGGGAATTTAAGATTTGGCGTAGGAGCCAATTATGCAGGTGGAGTTCCACCAGAAGCAAATGCCCCGTCTGCACCTGCAGATGGTTTTGATTTTTTGCCAACAGGTACCCTTATTTTTAATGCCAGAGGCGGTGCGAACAAGGGTGTTGTTTATGTTACAGACGGACGAACCAATTATGCAATCGGAATCAATTCCTTGGGCAAAGTAAGGGTTTATCAATACAATCCTGGAAGTGGTAGTTGGCACTAAACAGAAAAGGAGGAACAATGTTAAAAAATCATAGATTCTCTAAAACCAAAATCCCCATATCGTTCACTTCTTCAAAGGGTTTTACCTTAGTTGAAGTCCTTGTGGCAATAATAATACTATCGGTTGGCATTCTTGCGGTATCTCAAATGACAGTTATGGGCACCCAGGTCACAAGAGTTGTCAATCAAAAAATGTATGCAAGGGCTGTACTCGCAAGATACTATGAAATTCTTAATAACCTTCCTAATAGTGACCCTTGGGTACAAAACTGGGATGGTGATAATGCTGATCTTGATGTTATTGACACCACTGCAGATTTTCAGGAGAATCACCAGATGGGTGGTGTGACTTATCGCGTGTGCTGGAATGCAGTGAATGATGTGGGAAATCCAGTTGACGACAGAATTGAAACATTCATCAGACTCTGGGTGTTATGGAACAACGACCGAGGCCGCATTCACACGGATATCATTAAGGGCAGAAAATTTTAAGGAGGTATTATGCGCAAAGGTATGACATTAATTGAAATAATGGTTTCACTGGTAATTTTGATGATTGTCCTTGGGGCAATCTATTCCATTCTCACAATCCAGCAGCAACGGGCAACCGTGGTTAGCGAAACTTCGGTTCTCCAGGCAGATGCCCAGGTTGCATATACACTCTTTAAGTGGGATTTAATGTTATCCGGACTTGGACATCCAAAAAATAATAATGTGCTGGCTTCTTTTAACAACACTGGCTATCTTGGTTCTGACGGCATCAATCTTCGTGGTGTCAGTTTTGGTTTTGAAATGAATCAGACACGCTGGAGTTATTTATTAGAAGAGGCTGATGGAACCCAGCTTATAGTCTCGCGATTCAGTGATTCAACAACCTGGTTCGTCCCCGGCGATAACATTGTAATTTTGAGTGATGACCGACAGATAATTGATCCCCCAGGAGTTATTGCGGTAAATCAAGTTGATACACTAACTTACTATGATGAAAATGGCAACCCGAAACCAGCCCTGCGTTTAACCGTTTCAGCACCAGCATTTACAAAGAATGTTCAGGTAGTAATTACCTATAATAACCCAGATATTTACAATAACGGGATTCTTTATCAAGTTACAAATGGCACATTGCAAAGGGGCACCGAAGATTTACTTGACAATGTTGAGAACATTCAGTTTGCCTATGGTTTGGATACTGATGGAGATACTATTATTGATGCGTGGTTCAATACCATACCAGACAGTCTGTTAAGACCCCGACCCTATGACCGACGCTGGGCATTGCGATACACAATGGTTGTTGCATCAAAGCCAATTACAAATTATACATATCCAGACGCAAACATTACAGTAGAAGATAATACTTATGCCCTGACACAGGAAATGAGAAGGAGAAAAAGAACCTTGTTTTCTGGAATTCTGTATCCACAAAATTTAGAGCCTTATTAATACAAGGAGAAAACATGAAAAATAAAATAACTGGTAAAAAAGGTATTGCCCTGCTCGTTGCTATCGGCAGTTTGATTGTCATATTTATTATCGGTGCACTGGGTATTTATCTTGTAACCCGGGGACTCACAATTACCGGTGGCCAGGTCAGGGCAGAGACTACACTTGAGGCAGCAGAGGCAATAATTGAAATGGGAAGATCACATGCCCAAAAGATGAATCGGGATTTGACTGTCAGTCCGATTCAGGACCAGGAAATCAATATCATATCCAATTATCTCTGCAGTCTGAGTGTGGCACGGGTAACTGATAAAGCAATTGCACCACCAGGTGAGGCACAGAAATTTGCCCGTGCATACCGTGGAATTGGTGCATCACTTGGTGCAGCAGTGGGCATCAGAACCTATAAACTTTATCATATCTATGCCCAGGCAATTGGCAGAAATGGTGAAAAAACTGCAATTGATGTTGTTCAAAGATATGTAGAAACAAGGTAAGGAGGTCAAAATGAGATATCTTACAATCATAATGATATTGTGTGCGGGTGCCTTGTTTGCTCAGGAAATGGCACCTTATTGTTGCGCACCTCCATTTGTCACGACTGTTGTACCGCCCAATATAATGATTTCTCTTGATAATTCCGGTAGTATGTTTGATCAGGCATATAGCACTAATACGATATATATGACGGACACTATTAGATATTACGGCTACTTCAAACCGGATTCAAATTACAGATGGCAGGTTAATAGATTCGTTTCTGATCCCACCGGTCCCTGGCCCGGAAAAATTCTAAACTGGGCAACTCACTCACGGGCTGATATAGCGAAAAAGGTGTTGACAGGTGGTAAAGGAAATGAAGTTGGTGGTGTTGCGCGATTGCTCAGCGAAGGCAGATCAAGCTGGACTAAATACTATCGACGGGATGCGAGTAACTACAATATATTTTCGATTTCCCATCAGGCCAATGCCACGAAATTAACTGTGACAATAGTTGGTAGTAATCCACCAATCAACGCAACATTGAATAATGTTACGGTTGAGGTGGATATTCCTCAAATAGAATACCGAGGCGTCCTTGACCAGATTGGTGACAAAGATGACAATCGGCACTGGGATGATGATGCACCGATATTTGGTTTGTGGCACTATAATTTTGACCGTGGTGGACATATCAGGGATTATCTTGGTGACCCGGATATCATTGATTTAAGAAACCATGTGAATGAGATGGTCTGTGATACCTGGACTCCACTTGCAGAAAACTATTTTGAGATTCTTCATTACTTTTCACAAGCTTCCCCCTATTACTATAATTCAGATTATAGCAGAAATCCTGGTGGTCTTCACGACCCCTATTATGATAAGTACACACACCAGATGGTTCCCTGCAGAAGGAGTTTTGTTTTGATGATTACTGATGGCGAGTCAACGCAGGACCAAGAAATACCAAATGCAGATGCAAGTATGCCACATTGTACAAACCTTCAGAACTACTGGGATGGAATAAATCCAACCCTTCCTTCTAATGGCACAGATTATCTCGACGATGTTGCCCTTTATGGACATGTCAATGATTTAAGACCAGATACCGGATGGGGTAATAGGTCACTTGCAGATGACCAGTCTATTGATCTTTATGTGATATATGCCTTTGGAAATATTCCGCAGGCAATCAATCTGCTAAAGGATGCAGCAAAAACCGGTGGATTTGATGATATGAACGCAAATAAGATACCTGATTTGCAGGCAGAATACGACAAAAATGGAGATGGTATTCCTGATAATTATTTCCAAGCGGAAAACGGTTACGAACTTGAAGAGGCAATAATGAAAGCGATAATGGAAATGTTAGCAAAGGTATCTTCTGCTTCAGCAGCTGCAGTGGTTAGTGCAGGAACAAAGGGTGCTGGTCTTGCAACCCAGGCACAATTCTATCCAAGAAGACAATTCCCAACTGGTGAACTCCTTGATTGGACTGGTTCAATATATTCACTCTGGGTTGATCAATTCGGGTTGCTGAGAGAAGATAACAATCAAGACCACTATCTGCATTTAAAGAATGATTATGTGGTCCGGGTAGAATTTGATCCTGGCGCTCCTGGTGGTGGGGATGTCAGGGTAAAGCGCTATCAGGATGTGAATGGAAATGGCGACTCACTTGTATTCAAAGAAGACGTTCCTCTTGATGAATTAAAAACAGTTTGGGATGGTGGAAAATGGCTATGGAATGCGCTACCAGATGACCGCATAATAAAAGCATTCGTTGACGCAAATAAGAACGGAATTGTTGACGCAGGAGAATATTTAGATTTTATTCCTGCTAATGCTACAATTTTCAGACCACACCTTGCGGTACCGACAGATGCGACAGCAGATAGTGTAATAAGGTATATAAGAGGCACAGATTATCCGAATTTAAGACCAAGAATAGCAGATGGCAAGGTATGGAAAATTGGCGATATCATAAATTCTTCTGCAACAGTCGTAGCAAGACCAATGGAAAGATATGATTACCTCTATGGAGATGTAACATATCAAGAATTTTGGAATGCAGAATCTTTGCGTCGACCCATTGTTTATGTTGGCGCAAATGATGGTATGTTACATGCATTCAATGCAGGTTATTATCGGGATGTTACTGACCCTGATCCATTCAAGGTTGGCTACCAGGATCCACTTGGGGCTTATTCATTAGGGCAGGAGCTCTGGACGTTTATTCCGTATAATCTATTAGCACATCTTAAGTGGCTACCCAACCCTCATTACTGCCATGTCTATTATGTTGATCTAACACCATACCCTACTGATGTCCAGATATTTGCTCCTGATGCAATTCATCCCCAAGGCTGGGGAACGATTCTGACCGTTGGTATGCGGCTCGGTGGTGGTGAGATCCGCAGTGAAGCGGACACCCTCAACTCTGCTTATGCATTAATTGATGTTTCAGACCCGTTGAATCCGAGTCCAATGTGGGAATTCACCCATACAAACTTGAAATACACGCTTACATATCCTACTGCAATCAAGGTGAAGGATTTAATGACAGAAAAATGGTTTATGGTCTTTGCCTCCGGTCCGATAAATTGTGCTGGCGAATCGAACCAGAATGCACGGATTTATGTACTTGACCTTGCGACAGGTACGATTGAAAGAATCTTTGTTGTTCCTGATGCAAACTCATTTGTTGCCAATATCTTTGGTATTGACTGGGACCAAGATTATTCAGTTGACCTGATCTATTTCTCTGATTGCTTCCGTGATAATGCTGCACCTGGCGGATGGGGTGGTAAGATATACCGAATAAAGACGAGAAAAAGCATTGACCCGAACGACTGGGATCTTTCCGCAGTAACACAGAATCTACAAAGGCCAATGATTGCTGAAGGTAATGTGACAATTGATGAATTCAACAAACTTTGGATATTTTTTGGTTCTGGAAGGTTCTTCTCTGATGTTGATGAAGCAGATACAACTACCAAACAACTCTTTGTTGGCATTAAGGAAGATACCGTAAGCACATTTACCCTTGCTTCAATGTATAATGTAACCAATGTCTGGATTGATACAGCAGGTGATGCACATATTGGAGCGGTCGTCAAACCTTTTGCCGAATTCATGGATGATGTCTATGCAACTAATGGATGGTACAGATACTTTGCGCGCGGTGGTGAAAGGAGTCTGACGCCTGCACTCGTATTTGGCGGTGCTGTGCTGTTTACTACATTTGTGCCAACCGGCGATATCTGTTCTTATGGTGGGATTGGTAATCTCTATGCGATGTTCTACCGCACAGGAACTGCACATCCTGAATCATATTTAGGTGATACACTTGGCGCATACAGATTATTCACAACCATTGGACCGGGTATGCCATCAGAACCTGCACTTTATGTAACTGCAGACCAGACCAAAGTCTTCATTCAGACCTATGGTGGAATTGTGCAACAGGAAACTGGCTTACCAACTGCAGTTAAGCCGGGTGTTATTCTCTGGAAAGGTAGATAAGGAGGTTAAAATGAAGAAACTATTCCTTCTTTTGATAATATTTTGTCTGCCACTGATCGCCGAAGAAATCTGGCTTGGTATGGCAACGGGTGCAGAGGGTGATACATTGATTCTGGTTGATAATCTAAAGGTCTATGTCCCGGGATTGTCATTGGGTAGATACATAAACAAAGATGATCAGGCAGTTAATGCTAATTCAATAACATTCCCGTTTACAGCGTCTCTTGTTAAACCAGACCAGGAGATACCACCTTCAGAAAAAACCGACATAACGAGGATTGCTAATACCTATATCAAAATCCACAAATTCTACAATGTGGTAAACGGCAGATTGGTGGAGAAATAATCTTTTAAGGGGACCGGGTCTTTGTTTAACCCGATCCCCTTTATCTTGACTTCATAGAAATTCTGATTAAAATATCCAGTGAACGATGGAGGTTAAATTGAAGAGAACAAGAATAGTTTCATTTGTCATGTTAGCTACAGTGCTCTTGTATGTTGTAGTTTGCGGTGGGAAAAAAGAAGGAGTGGCAGGAAATACACCGCCTGAAATCACGGAAGTCACTTTACTGCCACTAAATCCATCTATCGGGTCTGAAATAAGTGTCAGGATTTCTGCTATGGATAAAGAAGGCGACCCTTTAACTTACAAGGTGAAATGGTTTGTCAATGGTAAAGAAATCGGTGAAGGCATGTCATTTAAATATGAAGAAGCAAAAATGGGCGACAAGGTTTTTGCTGAAGTTACGCCTTTTGATGGCAAAGAATGGGGAAAGGCAGTGCGCAGCAGAGAAGTTACGCTCGGCGGTTTACCACCCAGAATAGTATCCGTGAATATTATCCCTGAATCATTGTTTGTCCACACACCGCGGATTGTTGTTTCAGCAACTGCTGAAGATCCGGATGGAGATTCAATTCAGATATTTGTTTACTGGATGCTAAATGATGATAGAATTCCTGACTCTTCAAATGTTCTTGACTTGACCAAACTCAAACCCAAAAAGAACGATAGAATCAATGGCGGGGTTGTTGCATTTGATGGACAATCAAAATCTGAACCGTTTATGGTAGAACTGGAAATCGCAAATTCACCGCCAGTCTTCAGCACAAGAATAGATTCAGTTGTAGCAAGTCCAGAGAGTTTGTATTATCGGGTGCCGATTATGGATCCAGATGGTGATAAATTAACTTTTGAATTGCTTGACGCACCTCCCGGCGTAAAGGTAGACAGAAACACAGGCGTAATCTATGGCAGTGCAGGTGATGTCAAGACATTTGAAGTATCGGTTCGCGCAACTGATACAGATGGTGCTTATTTGGATGCACGGTTCACATTGACCGCACCGTAAAAAGAGTAGAACTTAAGAAGATAAGAGGTTAAGAAATTTGGAGATTATAAGATTGGGATTTTGGGTTTGTTTGGGATTTGGAATTTGGAATTTGGGATTTACTGAATCAATTGTGTTTCAATCTGGTGATACCTTAGAATTCTATAAAGATGACAGTCTCATTTATCAATGGATACTTAAAGACAGCACAAATTCAGAGACAGGTGTATATTACATAGAGAAGGCAAAGGTTTCACCTG
Source organism: Caldifarciminota bacterium (assembly GCA_039802325.1). Lineage (GTDB taxonomy): Bacteria > Hydrothermota > Tepidihabitantia > SM23-42 > JAOAFX01 > JAOAFX01. The sequence continues at coordinate 6,350 of JBDRWH010000017.1, read as the reverse complement.
ACAACAAGAAATTTTTTGTCTTTGAAGAAAAACGCTTTCCCAATGAGGATAGCACATTCACCCGATTAACGCTTTATGACGCAGGGAAACATAAGATATGGGCAACACAAGAGACAAATCAACGTAAGATTTCCTTTGAACTAAGCAGAGTCTACGAAGATAAAATAATCATTTTCACCACCGACCATAGCAACATCAAACCCGAAATGGTAATAATAAGAAATGGTAAGAAAAATCCTATTGATTTGGATCAGTGGACAAGTGTTGTAAACTACGAACTATCACCCAATAGTAGATTTTTAGTTTTCCATACAAAGAAACCCTACAATCATAAACTCTGGGATTATATCTATTTTTTAGATTTACAGACAAACAAATCATGGGAATATCTATTCCCTTTTTGTTTTTCATGCAAAAGAGGCTGGCTTGAACTGAAAATAAATGATGAGGGAAAGACTGAAGTTATATATAAAAACAAAAACGAACACAGAATTTTTGATAGAGAAGGAAATCTTATAGGCGTGTTCGTTAAGTTAGACTAACACAGAGACCGCTGAAGTATCGCCGAATGCGCTAAAAAGCTGCCTGAAATCCGAGCGTGGCAAGCACTCCCAAAAGAAATACACCACCAAGACAACCAAAAACCTTTGCCTTTGCTTTGCCTGGTGCTGATTTTACTGCTTGATAATTCAAATCAACAATGGTTTCCTTATTTGATTCTATCTTGACTTTAACAATTCCTTCACCATATTTTGCAATCCGCCATAGCGCACCAATATTGCCACCCTTGAATTGATATGAAGCGGTCTCAATAGAATCCTGCGGGAAAAATCCCACATCATACTCATCAGGCTTGAGTGGGTACTTAATAATGGGTGTATTCCCGATAAAATCATCATCAACAAATACCGGTAGCCCATCCTTTTCTGCCTTAACAGTCAAGTAACCATCGTTCAGTTGAAGGACCAATAAAATGATTAACATAACTTATTATACGCATAAAACGGAAATGGTCAAGATTTTCATTACTAAATAAACTATGCTGCTACACTTTTTGTTTTGGAATTGGAATTTCAGGCGACATTGACATTTTTTTTGATTTTTGTATAATTATTTATGAACATCATGGAAAATATCGCTCGTGTGAAAGAAAGAATACAAAATGCCGCCTCAAGGGTAAATCGGCATCCTGAAGAGATTACACTTGTTGCCGTAACAAAAACTGTTCCACCAGAAGTCATCAAGCAGGCAATTGATTGTGGAATCGAAATCATTGGTGAAAATCGGGTTCAGGAAGCAAAAGAAAAATTTCCGATCATAGGAAATTGCGTTAAATGGCATATGGTTGGGCATCTCCAGACCAACAAAGTAAAGGACGCCTTGAAAATCTTCAGTCTTATTCATAGTCTGGATTCAACAAAACTGGCTGAGGAAATCAATAGGAGGGCAACAAGCGCTATTGATTGTTTGATTGAAGTAAATACTTCTCAGGAACCAACAAAATTTGGCATCAAACCTGATAATTTGTTTGCGTTTTATGAGTCATTGAAGGATTTTGAAAAAATCAGAATCAAGGGATTAATGACCATTGGCCCGGGCTGGGCAGTCACCGATCCTGAAGCCTCAAGGAATTCATTCAGATTATTACATGACCTGCGTGATGAGTTGGCACAGGCATTTGACCAAGAATTTCCAATTTTGTCAATGGGAATGACCTCGGATTTTGAAATCGCTATTGAAGAAGGCTCAAATATGATTCGCATTGGAACCGCAATATTTGGACCAAGGGGATGAACATGCAAAATCCCAAGAAATGCATTGAAGAAATAGATTGTTTGAATCAATGGCGCCGGTACCAGGCAACACTCTCATTTATTCTTTATGCTGCAATCAAGAAATTATCCCCGCAAAGTTCGTTGCGAATTGAGCACTCAATAAGCCGTGGATTCTACTGCTCGCTCAACAGAAAAATAATAGACAAAGACTTGATGGCGATTGACCTTAAGATGCGGGAACTCATAAGAGCTGATTTACCCATTATAAGAAGAGTTTTGACAAGAACAAAGGCAATAAGACTTTTTGAGAAATACAAGCAAAAGGACAAGGTAAGACTTCTGAAAAACATTACTTTGGACAAAATCCCTGTTTATGAACTTGATAAGCTTTTTGATATGTACCCAAATCCACCCTTTGAAAGAACCAGAATGGTTGATAAATTCTATTTGACAAATTTCCCCCCAGGATTTATTATCATTTTCCCCAACTGGAATAATCTTGATTCCTTGCCGCCATATATTCCTCAACCAAAACTGGCAAGGATATTCAATGAATATTTGAACTGGGTTCAGATTCTTGGAATTACTGATATTGCAGATTTGAATCAGGCAATCAAAAACGGCCAGGGTTCAGATATTATTCGGGTTAGTGAAGCACTTCACGAGAAAAAAATTGTATACATTGCAGATAGAATCACTTCAGAAAAAAGACGCGTAATCCTTATTGCTGGTCCAAGCAGTTCAGGTAAGACCACCTTCACAAAAAGGCTTTCTGTTCAATTGATGGTTAATGGATACAGACCAATTTTGATCTCTACCGACGATTATTTCCTTCCCCACAGTAAGACACCAAAAGATAAGTTTGGCAGACTGGATTTTGAATCAATCAGGGCTGTTGATATAACATTAATGAATAAGCACCTGCTTGCCATAATCAGGGGCGAAAAGGTTCTTCTGCCAAAATTCAACTTCGTCACAGGCAAACGGCTCGCTGGTCAATTAGTTCAACTGCCCAGGAATGGAATCGTAATGGTAGAAGGCATACATTGTCTTAATGAAGAATTGACTCCGCTCATTTCCAAAAACATTAAGTTCAAAATTTACATCAGCGCTTTGACCCAGTTAAATATTGATGACCACAACCGCATATCAACAACTGACACAAGAATGATGAGGAGAATTGTCCGCGATACCCACTATCGTGGTTATACAGTCCAGGGTGTCTTGACCCAATGGGGAAGGGTAAGAACTGGTGAAGAGCAGAATATCTATCCGTTTCAAGAAGAGGCTGATGAAATGTTCAATTCTGCCCTGCTCTACGAATCAGCAGTTTTGAAGAAATATTGCACTCCACTGCTCAGGAAAGTAAAAAACAATGATCCTTTTTATCCTGAGGCAAAAAGACTGCTTGATTATTTTGCCTATTTTTATGATTTAGATAATCGCGATGTTCCTTCAAATTCAATTCTTCGGGAATTCATTGGGGGAAGTTCATTTGTTTATTAAATCTATACGAGAAAATTGGGCATTTGCACTTATTTAACCATTTAAGCATTTAACCAATTGTATGTTCATTGATTCATTATGCATTTCCGCATTTGGGGTTGAATAGATTAGTGTCTTGACATCAATATGGATTTTGATATAATGTGTAATCTTGGTAGAAAAACGGGGTCGTAGTTCAGCATGGTTAGAACGCCTGCCTGTCACGCAGGAGGTCGCGAGTTCAAGTCTCGTCGGCCCCGTTTTTTCCTGGAAAAACAACACATTGCCGTCCCTTGACAGGTTGCAAATTATAATTATAATACACTATGAAACCAATAAAAATAGTTTTGCTGATCTTATTTATCTGTTTACCCCTTTTCTGTCAGGAAGGCACTGAGGCTCTGGCGGAAAAGATAAAAAAAGTAAGTGAAAATCTGCTTGAGGGTTATACTCAACCATTGATTACATCTTTCGGTACTGGAATTTCTACGGGACTCTTCCACTCGGCGCGCAGTCATAAAACCCTGGGGTTTGACTTGGGTGTTAGGGCAATGTATATTCAGATTCCAGAATTCGCTAAATATTTTGACGCTGAGGTCTTAACCTGTTCTCTTGCAAATAACAAACTTGATTATGATTCTTTAACCCTGGATAGTGTAAGCACAATCTTTGGTCCGAAGAATAGAACTGATGTACCAGTTACAGGTAATGCAGTGGGTATCCCTCCTTATATTCCTGCAGGTTTCAATCTTTCTGGTGTTCCCCTGGCAATTCCTCAATTGAACATAGGTGTCATTATGGGTTCAGAACTTATGGTCCGGTATTTACCGTTTACTTTCAGAGGCTCAAGAGTAGATTTTCTGGGTCTGGGGCTCAAGCAGCATTTGAATAGTCTACCATTTATGAAAACAGTTCCACTACCCATTGATATTGCTTTTGGTTTTGCAGTTCAGGATTTTGGTATAATGGATTCAACTGGTTATCAAATTGTGAACAGCCATACCTGGAACCTGCAAATGATTATTTCCAAGAACCTGGTTGCGTTTGAACCAATGCTCGGATTTGGATTTGAAGGAACCAAAGTCTATTTCAAGTACGACTTTGAATACGAAATTCCTGACACCCTGAACCCTGGAACTAATATTAAAGTCAAGAAAGAAGTGGATATTGAGTTAGTCGCCCAGAATAGTTACCGAGCAATAATCGGATTTACATTCAAATTAGGAATATTTTATCTTCATTACGATTATAACCTGGTGCCACATTACAAGACACATAACGGAATCATAGGGTTGACTTTTAGATAGTATAGGATCAGAGATCAGCACTAATCCAATTTGAAAAGATAGCAGGTTGACATATTCTGATTTTTAGGTATAATTATAGTTTATAGAAAGGAGGCTAATGCCAACAATAAATCAACTTGTGAGATTTGGTCGTAGCAAGGTAGCAAAGAAAAGTCGGGCACCAGCATTGACTGGTAATCCGCAAAGAAGGGGTGTATGCACCAGGGTTTATACGACGACCCCTAAGAAACCTAATTCTGCCTTAAGAAAAGTTTGTAAGGTGAGAATGACCAATGGTTATGAGGTTACTGCCTATATCCCTGGTGAAGGTCATAATCTTCAGGAACACTCTATTGTTCTTGTACGCGGGGGCAGGGTAAAAGATTTGCCTGGAGTCCGTTATCATATCATTCGCGGGAAATACGATACTGCAGGTGTTGAAGACAGGAAAAAGAGCCGTTCGCTTTATGGTGCCAAGCGTCCCAAAGCAGCCGCAACATCTTAAGGAGGTATGATGGGCAGAAGAAGAAGAGCAGCAATAAGAAAAGTTCAACCCGACCCCAAATTCAACAGTATTATTGTCAGCAAGTTTATTAACAATTTGACCTGGGATGGTAAGAAGAGCATTGCTCAAAAATTGTTCTATGGTGCAATTGAACGTATTGAGAAGATTACAAAAGAAGATGGCTTGGTGGTATTTGATAGGGCATTGAACAATGTGAAACCCATCCTCGAAGTCAGACCCCGCAGGGTGGGTGGTGCAACTTATCAAATTCCAATGGAAGTCAGACCAAATCGTAAAGAGAGTCTGGCAATAAAATGGATAATTGATTCAGCCAGACAAAGGGCTGAACATGAGATGGAAGAAAGGCTTGCGCAGGAGATTATTGCGGCAAGCAAAAATGAAGGCAATGCAATAAAAAAGCGCGAAGAAGTCCACAAAATGGCTGAGGCAAACAAGGCCTTTGCCCATTTTAGATGGTAGTATGATTCTGAAAAGATTAAGTTCTCCGGCAAAGATAGTTGTAAACCAATGCTTTAACATAAAAAAAGGGGAACATGTTGTAATTGTAACTGACGAACCTTGCAGGGTTGTTGGTGAAGCACTGTGGAATGCGCTCCCTGACAAGCAGAATTCGTATCTTGTCGAAATAGCACCTACAGGTGGTCATGGTAAAGAACCACCAGCGCTTGTTGCTGAAATTCTGAAAAAATCTGATGTGTTTATCATACCAACAAGTTATTCATTAACCCATACCCAGGCACGCATAAATGCAACAAGGTCAGGAGCAAGGGGAGCGACAATGCCGGGTATCACTCCTGAAGTAATGATACGCACCCTGAATGCAGATTATAACAGGATCGCCAAATTAACGAGAAAATTTGAATCTTTGCTCAATGAAACAAAAGAAGTGTTGATTAAGACTAACAAAAAAGAGCTTTATCTAAACATCAATAACCGCCAGGGTCACCCGGATACAGGAATCATCAAACAACCAAAAAAATTTTCCAATCTGCCCGCGGGCGAAGCATACTGTGCACCCATAGAAAGTAGATCGGAAGGAAAGATTGTCATTGATGGTTCATTTGCACCCATAGGTTTATTGAGAAAACCAGTAATATTAACAATCAAGTCAGGTAAGATTGTAAGAATTGAAGGGAACAAGAATTTAGAAAGAGTCTTTGATCCCGCGCAACGCCTCGATGGCCAGCGGCTCGAAATTGGAGAACGGAGGCACGAAACCGGACGGTTTGGCGCCGAAGAGATCGGTCACGAGCGCCGCTCCGGCCCGCACGTTGGCCG
>JBDRWH010000016.1:0-18523 GCA_039802325.1 Caldifarciminota bacterium | reverse complement strand
AATCCATTCAGGAACCACTGTATGATCAAAATCCAAATCCCAAGCACCAAATCCCAAACAAGTTCCAATACACAAATTCCAAACCATTCCGAAATTCGCAATCCGAAATCCGAAATTTCATTAGGAGTAACCAGTGGTCAGTATCCAGTAGTCAGTATGAAGATTTTTGACGTTTCGGGACGGGTTGTTAAATCTTTTAATCCAGTATCCAGTATCCTGAATCATGAATCATGTATCATCTGGTCTGGTGATGATGATGCTGGTCGCAAACTTCCTGCGGGTGTGTATTTTGTCAAATTAGATGGGAGCGGTTTTAATAAGGTAGAGAAGGTAGTGTTATTAAGATAGGGTGAAGAAGGGAGAATAAGGGTAAAGAGGGGAGAAGAAGGGTGAAGAGGGGCGAAAATAGTTCTTTATCCCGTGATAACCCTTGTCTGTTTGTTTGTATTAACTTCGTAAGTAGAAATAAATTGGAGTAGTTTTTCTTTATATTTTTTTGCCTGAATATATCCCCTTTCGATCGCTTCTCTTGCCTTTTCAAACTGGCTTAAACCAATACCTGTTGTATCAATATCAATCCATACGCCATTTTTGAGTTGTTTAATATCATATTCAATCAGTCTTGAGCTTATCAAATCAAATGTTTTTACAAAAATCTGTTTTATGTTATATTTTTTCCCGGATTCATTCTGTTCTGCAATTTTGATTTGTGGATATTCAAATCTGTAAAGAACATTTACCGCTATTATTCTTTTCGCACCAAGATTTATTGCTACATCTACCGGCACTGGATTGATAAAACCACCATCAATGAGAATTCTTCCGTTGTATTTATTGGGTGTAAAGACGACCGGGATTGCTATTGAAGACCTTATTGCCTGAATCAGGTCACCACGGTCAATCACAATCTCAGTATTCTCTTCAATATCAGTGGCGACCGCAGCGTATTTTAGTGGCAAATCTTCAACTTTTGTATTACCAAGATATGGCTTAAGAAATTTGACAATATTTTTCCCATTGATAAACCCCTTTTTAGAAATCTGAAATCTGAATAATTCTTTCTTTTTCTTTTTATCTATCTGCAATGCAATCTTTTCCATTTGTTTCGCAGTAAATCCCCTGGCGTAGAAACCACCAATCAGTGAGCCCATACTTGCACCAACAATAATATCAGGTTTGATATTTAGTTCTTCAAGAAATTCTATCACCCCAATATGGGCATATCCTTTTGCTGCACCACCACCGAGGACCAATCCAAGCATATATGTTTATTATATAAAAAATATGCAGGTATGCAATATTCAAAATTTACTTGACAAAGGTCATCGTTTGCATATAATGTGTTATGATTTTCAAAAAGGTAACACACACCCGAACTCAAAAGAAATTGAATTCGGGTGTAAATAGGGTGGTCGGTAGCCAGTACCTAACAGTGAGGAAGTATGAGTGAAGCAGTGAGATTTGGGGTTTCAATGAGCAAAAAATTACTCGTAGAATTTGACCGGTTGATAAGAGAGAAAGGGTATAAAAATCGGTCTGAGGCAATTAGAAAATTGATCAGGGAAAAACTCGTTCAAAAAGAATGGGAATCTTCAAAAGAAGAGATTGTGGCAACGATTACAATGGTTTATAGCCATGAGGTTAGGGAACTCACCGAGCGTTTAACAGAAATTCAGCATAAATATTATAAGCAAATAATCTCTACCATGCATATCCATCTTGATGAGCATAATTGTCTGGAAATTCTTGCGATAAAAGGTAGGGCAGATGAAGTAAAGAGTATCGCGGATAGACTACTGAGTACAAAGGGGATAAAACATGGACAGGTGGCAACAACAAGTACAGGCAGAAGGCTTGCGTGAATTCAATTGAAGGATCTAACGGACAAAAAGCGATTATGGGTTTTGGTTTGGAAATGGATATGGTCTGGTTTTTTGGTTTTGTTTATAGTGTTACTTTTTTAAAAAAAATAACACAAAGGAGGTGCGATGCAAAATCTTAAGGCAGTTGCCTTAATAATGATTGGTATAATTGCCAATCTCTATGGTGCCAGACCGTTTGGAACCGATGATGCAGGAACGGTTGCCCAAAATTCTTATGAATTGGAGGTCGGTTATGATATATGGAAAGAAATAGGAACGTTTGACCTGGGATTCAAACATGGATTGACAGAGAAAATGGACATTGGAATCGGATTCGGTTTCAATATTGTTTCAGAACCAAAGAATTCTTTTGTTCCGGCTGAACTTGCATTCAAATATTCCCTCGTTCCTGACTTTTTGGCTGCATCTTTTGTCGCAGAAATCGGTGGTTCGGCTTATGCCTTGAATGGTATTCTTACTCGAGGATTTGGACCCATAGAATTAGATGCTAACCTTGGTTATACAACAGGGGATTCAAGTATAACCTATGCAGGTGCATTTATTTACTCAATAGAAAAATTTGCCTTTGGCGGTGAAGTACTTGGCGATAAAAAAGCTCAGAACTGGTTATTGGGAGGTAGATATACAATAAAAGATGGATTGATGGTTGATGCGGGGTTTGCGAGTGATTTTAAATTTGAGGCAAAGACTGCAACTTTCGGTGTCCATTATGAATTTTAGGGATTTATTCAAAAAGGCTAAAGCCTTGCCCTACAGATGCAGATGCAATCTTGTTTGTAGGGCAAACAAAAACAATTGAAAGGAGAAAAATGTTGCAAAATAGAACAAAATTATTGATTATTGTGGGGTTTTGTTTGATTCTTCCATTATATGCACATTTTCAAATCATACTCCCCGGTACTAATATTATAGATGACCAGAAATCGGCAAACATCAATCTTCAATTAATGTTCTGCCATCCCTTTGAACAGGCAATTATGAATATGGATAAACCTTTGCAGTTTGGGGTTCTAATCGGTGGCGAAAAAAGAGAAAATCTTTTAAATACACTCTCAGAAAAGAAGGTTGATGGTTTTTCAACCTGGAACGCAAATTATAAATTAAAACAACCCGGTGATTATGTGTTTTATGTCGAACCCGCACCCTACTGGGAACCGGCTGAAGAAAAGTTTATTATTCATTATACAAAGACCGTGGTGAACGGATTTGGAATGCAAGAAGGATGGGATGCGGAAATCGGGCTTGAAACGGAAATTATACCATTAACCCGTCCTTATGGGTTATATGCGGGAAATGTATTTTGCGGATTGGTAAAGGTAAATGGTAAACCCGCACCGTTTACCGATGTTGAGATTGAGTTCTATAACATTGATAAAAAATATAGCGCACCCCAAGAACCCTATATTACCCAGGTGACAAGGACCGATGCCAATGGTATATTTGTCTATGCCATGCCCAGACCAGGGTGGTGGGGTTTTGCAGCATTGAGTGAAAGGGAAACGAAGATGCTCAATAAACAGGACAGGAAAGAATATCCAGTGGAGATTGGGGCGGTGATATGGGTTTATGTTGAGGAGATGAAGTAAAAATGGTTATTGGGTTGGGGTTGAGAAGAGGTATTATATGCATATCGCTGAAGGTGTTCTAACTGCGCCGGTTTTAATAGGTGGGGCTTCCATTACAGTAACCGGAACAGCAATCGGTTTAAAAAAAATTGAATATAAAGATATGCCGAAGATTGCTGTCCTTTCTTCTGCCTTTTTTGTTGCTTCGCTAATTCATATTCCGGTAGGACCGACAAGCGCCCATTTAATTCTCAACGGACTTGCAGGAATAATATTGGGCTGGGCTGCATTCCCAGCCCTTCTTCTGGCTTTATTCTTGCAGGCGATACTCTTCCAGTTCGGGGGATTGACAACACTCGGGGTGAATACCGCAACAATGGCAACTTCAGCCGTCTTTTGTTTTCTGATTTTTAAGAAATTGGTGGAGGTTCAAAGCCGATTTTGGAATTTTGTTGGTGGTTTTCTCACCGGATTTTTGAGCGTTCTTTTAGCCAGTTTTTTCGTCGCAATCTCTCTTGCTCTTAGTGGCGAGGTATTTATGCCTGTAGCGAAGATGATTATAATTGTCCATATTCCGGTGATGATTATTGAAGGTATCCTTACTGGATTTGTGATTTTATTCTTAAAAAAAGTTAAACCAGAATTACTTTGAAATATGTTATTATAAATGCCCGATTGAACGGGTGTAAGGAGAAAAGATGAGGTTCATTAATTTCATTCTCTTATTATCCATACCAGCCATTTGTTTGGCGCATAAGATCAATATCTTTGCAACAGTTGAAGGAAATAGGATTTACACTCAATCCTATGCGAGTGATGGGGGAAAGATTAAGGGCGGGGTGATTGAAGTCTATGATAAAGCCGGGAGTAAACTTCTCACCGGTAAAACCGATTCGCTTGGTGAATTTTCTTTTGTTATTCCTAAAAAAGACGATCTAAAGATTGTGGTTATCGGTGGTATGGGTCATCGGACTGAGACAGTGGTAAGCGCGGATGAGCTTCCGGAGATAAAAAAGCCAATTGCGGTAAAGGTAGAAAAGAATGAGGGGTATAAAGAAGTGCCCAAGACAGAAATTACGGCCATTGACACAACCTTATTAGAAAGAATAGTGGAAAGGGTGGTTGATGAGAAAATACGTGCGGTCTTAAGATTAATTGCTGAGCAGAAGAAAGAGAAGATTGGCATTACAGAAGTTGTGGGCGGCATTGGATATATCATCGGCATAGTCGGCATTATTGCTTTTTTTATGAAACGAAAGAGTAATGTTTAACGAATACATAAAGGGTAACTCTATAATCCACAGATTTGATCCGCGCATAAAGATCATTTATGCATTTGTATTTTCTGTGGTTATTGCCCTGCAAAATGAATTGATTCCTTCGTTAATCGGACTTTTAATCAGCATTATTTTGATCATGCTTGCAAGGATAAGATTCTTGGAGATAATAAGAAGATTACTAATTGTTGATACATTTATTCTACTTCTCTGGCTCGTTCTTCCTTTGACCTATCCGGGCGAACCGTTGTTAAAAATATTGGGGTTAAAAATTAGCCAGCAAGGTCTTTTGTTCACATTATTATTGACCATAAAGGCAAATGCAATAATGTTAATTCTTATCAGCCTCATAGCAACATCAAGTATATTTGATATTGTTCATAGTCTGCTACATCTCAAAATACCTGAGAAACTTGTTTTTCTGTTTTTCTTAATCTATCGTTACATCTGGGTTCTGTATGATGAATATGAAAAGATTATGAGGGCGGCGAAGGCAAGAGGGTTTAAATTCAGAAATGCTATTCATACTTACAGGACGATTGCTTATATTGTTGGAAGTCTTCTTGTTAAAAGTTATAACCGAGCAGAGAATCTATTTCGGGCAATGGTTTGCAGGGGATTCAATGGCAAATTCTGGTTGATAGACCACTTTAAATTCAAATTTGTAGATATTCTTGGTGCCATATTATTGACCATTTGCAACATTGTGATTATAATTGCTTGATGAAAGACAAATATCTAATAAGACTAACAGGTATTACTTTCGGGTATAATGGTAAACCATTGCTTTTTGATTCTTTAAATTTTTCCCTTTCTGAAGGAGAGCGTGTTGGTATAATTGGTCCGAATGGTTCTGGAAAAACTAGTTTGTTCAACATAATAATGGGATTTGTTAAGCCCTCAGATGGGGTTATTGAGATTGCAGGTAGGGTCATAAAAAGCGAGAAAGATTTTCAGAAGGTGCGTGAAATGATTGGATTTTTATTCCAGAATTCTGATGACCAGTTATTTTGTCCGAGTGTCAGAGAAGAAATTGCATTTGGTCCTCTTAACTTTAGATTACCTAAAGATGAGGTTGATAAGATGGTAAAGGATTCCCTTCAGCTCGTTGGTTTGCAGGGGTTTGAAGAGCGAGCACCTTATAGTCTCTCTGACGGTGAAAAAAAGAGACTTGCGTTTGCTACGATTCTGGCTATGAAACCCAGGATTTTGCTTCTTGATGAACCGACGAACGGCATTGATGAGGATGGTGTAGCAAATATTGAAAGAGTTCTAAAGGAGAGTAATTATACTTATGTTATGATTTCGCAGGATATACATTTTCTAAAAAGGACAACGCACATAGTTTACACAATTGAACAGGGACAAATGAGAGGGTTCAAGTTTCGTTAGTAATAATTTCTACAAACAGGTCAACGATTTTGCCATCAAGCTGGGTGTCTTTTACCGTAATCAATTCATTGATTGCGGTGTCTTTTGATTTTGCCTTGCGATAGGGTCTTTCAGAAATCATTGCATCAAAGGTGTCAGCCACCGCGATTATTCTTGCGAGTAGTGGGATCTTATCCCGATCCAATCCCTCAGGATAACCATTGCCATCAACCCTTTCGTGGTGAGAATAAACAATGTCCAGAATGGGTTGGAATTCACTCATTGTCCCCAATATCTTTTTGCCTAATATAGGGTGATTTCTTATATATCTTTTTTCTTTTTCAGTGAGAGGTGTTTTCTTATTTAATATACCATCCGGGATACCGAGCTTGCCAATGTCATGCAAGAGGCATGCCTGTTTCAGGATTTCCTTGTCGGCTTCTGAGAGGTTAAGTTCACTGGCAATTTTCAATGCATAATCCAGGACTCGCAAAGAGTGTCCTGCAGTGTATTCATCTTTAACATCGAGAGTCTTGGCGATCAACTGGACAAATTCAACAAAATTCTTGTTGGATTTTGCAATCAGTTTTTCAACCTCTTCTTTTGATTTATTTAGGCTGGCAAATACCATTGAATATTGAGAAAGAAATGTCCATCCAAAGGTGAGCATTATGATTACAATGCCGAAGATAAAGGGATCGCGGATATTAGGAATCAGAGGTCGGTTAAGAAATGTTCCAATAATATCAATTAATCCTATTATGACTGCCAGGATGATGCCGGCAATCATTGGGCGGATATCAATCATTTGAGGTTTGTTTCTCCTAAAATATATTATAGAATCAATAAATATATAGCATGCAAATATAGTTATCAACAAGAGCAAGAAATAAGTTAGATTTGTTTTAATGGGTCTGTAAGCACCAATAAAACTTATTAGTTCATTTCTTATCAACAAGTCAGTGGAAAATATAAGAATGATTGCAACCGCTGAGAAAACTCCAGTGGTTAGGGAAAAAATTTTACCATATTTTTTTCCGATTGTGTCATACACGAAATGGGGGAATATATAGAAGTATGCAAAAATACAGGCAAACATAACTTTGTTCCAGAAAATACTGGATAATCCAATGCCCATATTATAACTTGAAAACAAGAAGCCAGCGCCCGCAAAGAAAAATAATCCTGCATACAGAAATTTTTTGTCAAATTGATTTCTTAAGTAGAGATAAAAAAGCCCCAATGATAATAAAAGAACGGTTAAGAAAAAACTGAATGTTAACTGGCTCAGAAGCATATAATAATTTATAAAAATTTTGATATTTGTCAAGTAGTTTGTACAATCTATGGCTAAGGGGTGTCTTAATAATGATAAGGCTTGACTTGATCCTAATTTTGATTAGATTCATATGTGTTTTTGTTAATATTTATTATCACCAGCGGTGATATGAGGGGTGTCTGGATACCACGCTGGTCAATTCAGGACAACCAGAGGATTTTTGAGGTAATTGATAACAAATTCAACCATATTTTTCTGCAGATATTTGGAAACGGTGAGGCATATTATCCATCAAGAATTGCGCCATCAAGATATGATAATGATCGCTGGCTAAAAGATTTCTTGAAAATCGCCCACTCACGAGGGATAAAAGTTTCTGCGTGGATAAATGTTTTCTATTCATGGGGCTATGGTCCGAGGATAGAAAGCAGTCGCCATCCTATAAATTTTGCCCTTGACTGGTATGTTTTTGATAAGAATCAACGGTCTATGAGTCAGTATGACATTGAAGAGCTAAAATCATTGAATGTTGAAGGTTATTATCTTGCTGTAGCAAATCCAAGTGTGAGAATTTATCTTTTGAAGATTATTGAAGAAATTGTCACCACATATGATTTTGACGGTATCCATCTTGACTATATACGATATCCTGGAGGAAATTTTGTCTATGATATATATCTGCGCACTGGCTTTCAAAGAAAATACTTTTATGATCCAATAGAATTTGATACCGATTCACTCAGAATAAGGCTGGGCATTAAAGGATTTGATGATTTAAATATGAAATGGTATCAATTTATCAGCGATGATCTAACACGATATATCATCCAAATTAGAAACAGAGTAAAATCCGTTAATTCTGCATGTTTAATTTCTGCCGCAGTCAAACCCGACTATTCAATTGCACGCATTGAGTTCTATCAGGACTGGCTTACCTGGGTGAACAATGGTTATGTGGATTTTGTTTGTCTAATGGCTTACACAAGTAACATTTCAAAGATCATCAACAAAAACATGGCTGTAGTTAACGATCCTTCAAGGATTGCAGTTGGACTTGGATTATATAACCAGACTCCTGAAACAATAAGGCAGCAACTTGAAACCATAAAAAATACACCTTTTGCTGGTTTTGTATTTTTTTCTTATCCGCAGTTAAAAGAAAATAGAAAATATATTGAATTAATAAACAACTAAAATCAATTTGCTTTCAACTTTCTCCTTATGCCATATCTTTTCATTTTCCGAAACAGTGTGGAACGATCAATGCCCATAATACGCGCAGCCTCAGACATATGCCAGTTAACGCTATTCAAGATTGTAATTATATATTTCTGTTCTGCCCTTGTCTTAATTTCCTTTATATCCGGTATAATCTCTCCTATGTTTTCGTTTTTCATTTATTAAAACCTCCTTCATTACAGATAGAAAAAGGGCGGAAGTGTTCACTTGTATTTACCTGATCCCTCTCCACATTCCGCCCATTTACTCTACCCTGATTTATGTATATGCAATTTCCGTGCCAGTGCACTGGGGAAAAAGCATTGACAAAATGTCCTGAAATTTAAGCAAATTGTACCTGGTCAAAATTTTCTACCTTTCCTTCAGAATGACTATTGTTGCAATACTGCAACACTCAATTGCTCCGTTGGCAACATATTTATGAGAGTTCATTCAAAGCCTGAAAAATACGGCATCTTCAAGATGGCAGTTGGTCGGGTTTGATTGTTGCAATCTTGCAACAAATATTGTTGGAATGCAACATCGTGTTTTATTTGAGGTTAAGGTGAGCCTATTTTTCTATTCAGGTAGGATCATGCTCGACTCTGCAAATGCCAGATCAGGCACCTATTTACCCTTGACAATACCGCTTTTTAGGGTATAATATTAATATTATGGAGGTTCTTAATGCATAAATATTTGACCCTGCTCTTGTTCCTTGCTACGATAGCAGGAGCAGCGCAAAGACCCGGTGCGGTCTTTTTGTTGATATGGCCTGGTGCAAGGGCAACTTCTATGGCTGGAGCTTTCTCAGCCATTGCCGATGATGCGACTGCTTGCTATTATAATCAGGCAGGCTTGGCATTTATGGATAAGGTAAATATTACGCTTCAACATGCACCCTGGCTTTCCGGTTTACATGCGGGAATGTATTATGAATATGCGGGATTTATCAAACCAGTGAAGAATGGTGCTCTGGGACTCAACATAATCTACTTGACTACGGGTGAAACTGATGTTATAGACCCGGACGGAAACTACATTGGCAAGTATACAACTTTTGATATTGCAGCAGGTTTAAATTATGGATTCAAGATTGGACCTTCTATTGGTGTTGGTGCTGGCTGGAAGTTTGTATATTCTTATCTGGTTGCACCCTGGGTATTTGGTAGATTGCCGTATCTGGGCATTAAGAGTGGTGGCATTGGTATCACATACGCATTTGACGCGGGTTTACTCTACAAACCTTTTGAGTTTGGAGCGTTATCTGCAGTATTGCAAAACATAGGACCAAACATAGGTTATACAGAAAGTGGGGCTTCAGACCCCCTGCCTTATACGCTCAGACTCGGGTTGAAGATTCAACCTATCAGTTCAAGAGTAATAAAGATAGCCCTTACTGGTGAAGTTACCAAAGTTCTGGTAGGAATGTTTGCAGACGAAGACAAAACCTTTTTTGAAAATGTGAAATATGAAATGCAAGAAGCCTGGAAAGGCGTGGGTCTGGAGATAAACTACTTTGATTTTGTACAGTTAAGGGGTGGTTATTTCTACGACTATGAAGGAAAACGCATTGGATTCACATTTGGTGGTGGTATAAAGGCTGGTGGATTTGCACTGGATGTTGGTGTTGATGAAGCAATGTATGATTTCAAGACAACAAACCGCAAGTTCTCCCTAAGCTATCAATTCTAATCGGATAACACTTTTTAACAAAAATAAATGATCCTTGTCACCGGTGCAACCGGTTTTTTGGGTAAGAATTTCGTCTTTGAACACACTAAGACGTCACCTGTAAAAATTCTTGTTCGCCAGACTTCTGATACGAGTCTTTTCAAAGACAATTCCAATGTCATAATTAACTCAGGTGATCTGATTGTAAATAAAGGAATTGCGCAGGCACTTGATGATGTTGAAATCGTTATTCATTGTGCGGCACGAACAAATGGGAGCAGATTCAATGACTTTTATTGCGATAATGTTGTTGCTACGAGGAATTTGATTGAGGCGATGAAACGAAAAAGCGTAGATAAATTGTTATTAATCAGTACGCAATCTGCTGGAGGTCCGTGTTGTTCTGAGGAGGCAGTCAATGAGACTACTCCATCTCATCCAGTTTCTTTTTACGGATTGTCAAAAAAAATGGCTGAGGATGTAGTAAGAAAATCGGGGCTCCAATACAATATTCTCAGACCCTGCTCTGTTTATGGACCTTATGACATGGAAATACTGAAATTCATCAAGTTGATAAAAAGAGGTTTTTATCCAATCATTGGTGGTGGCAACAAGTGTGTTAGTCTGGTCTATGTAAAGGATCTGGTCAAACTAATGCAGGTGATCGTTGAAAGGGGTCTGTTCAACAATAAAACCTACTATGTGAGTGATGGTAATTGTTATCAATACGATGAGGTTGTACAGGAAATATGCAGGATACTGAATAGAAAATACTGCTTCAAAGTCAGCATACCAGAATCCTTCGCCTATATCTTTGGTCTGCTGAATGATCTGCTCTTGCCCCAGAAAAGGATGTTAGTTGGGTTTGATAAGATCCGCGATATGTCAAAAGACTTCTGGATTTGCGAAAATTCACGAATAATCGAGGAATCAGGCTGGACACCTGAATACGATCTGAACAAAGGCATGGAAGAAACAATCAGATGGTATCAGAAAAATGATTTTCTTGGTTCTTGACCACAAGTTTTTTTTAATTATAATTACTGAGGATGGATATTATGAATAAGGATGACCCACTTTTGAATAACCTGCTCTGGTATGCCATTTACACAAAATGCCATCATGAAAGGTCAACGAATAAAATTCTAAACGACCTGGGCATTACGACATTTCTTCCAGAAATACTTGTGCCGAGTAAAAGGAAAGACCGCAAGATCTTGATTAAGAGGCCTCTGTTCCCGAATTACCTCTTTGTTCATTTGGATAGAAACAAGGAAAACTGGCTCAAAGTCTATCGCACCTATGGTGTGGTTAGAATCTGCGGTAATGGTAGACCCACGCCGGTTCCTGATGAGGATGTAAATTCAATCAAGATCTTTGTCCAGAGTGACCGCAATATCTATCCTTTGCCTTTTCTTGTTGTGGGTTCTAAGGTGCGGGTAGTTTCCGGACCGCTTGCCGGTGCAATTGGCATACTCTTGAAAGAAGACCACAGAAAGAGAAAACTTGTTGTTGCTATTGAATTGATGGGGCAGTCAGTTGCTGTGACCCTTGGCGATGACGAAGTAATACCTTATTAGAAAATTCTGCATATAAAAACTTAATGATATTTTTTTATGCCAATTTTTTCATAAACTTCATTCATTGTTGCTCGGGCAATTTCCTTTGCCCGCATGCGACCATTTTCTAAGACGCCACGAATATATTCAGGTTTTTTCTTTAATTCTTCTTGCTTCTCCTGGATAGGCCTAAGTTTTTTATATAGATTTTCCAAGAGAATTTTCTTGCAATCAAGACAGCCAATTCCTGCTTTTCGGCATTCTCGGGAGCAATAGTCAATATCCTCTTGTTTAGAAAAGGCAAGGTGTATAGTGTAGATATTGCACACTTCAGGATTGCCCGGGTCGCTTCTTCTTTTCCTGTTGGTGTCGGTTGTTGCAGTGCTCAATTTGTTCCAGATGGATTCTTTGTTTTCATCAAGATAGATACAGTTATCAAGGGACTTACTCATTTTGTTTACACCGTCAAGTCCAAGGATTTTTGATACTTTACCCAAATATTCTTTTGGTTCAGGAAATGTTTCTCCAAAATAACTATTAAACCGTCTTACAATTTCTCTGGTCAACTCCAAATGTGGAATCTGGTCTTCGCCAACCGGTACCACAACTGATTTATAAAGGATAATGTCTGAAGCCATCAGCACCGGATAATCAAGCAAACCCATATTTACATAATCAGGATTCTGTTCCCTTTTTTCTTTGAATGTGGGTACCCTTGTTAGCCAGGAAATAGGCGTTATGGTATTGAGTATCCAGGCAAGTTCAGTATGTTCGGAGACTGTGGATTGTAGCATAAGAATACTGTTTTCTGGATCAATTCCCGCAGCAATGTAATCAACTGCACAATTGAATATTCTTTCTTCCATTTCCTGAGGTTGAAACGGAACGGTTATAGCATGATAATCAACAATGCCATACACACACTGGTAATCATCCTGGAGGGCAATCATATTACGCATTGCACCAACGTAATTGCCAATGTGAAGTCTGCCTGATGGCTGGATGCCACTGAAAACATTTCCTTTTTTCATAATCTTATAATATCTAAAAATATACCTGTGTCAACCCTGAATCCAGCTAAGTCCTCTCCGCATTTCCTTTTTTTTGAAATTTTAAGCCTTCATGCTGAGTGTCATTATGCGTTTCTTTTTCCTCTATCATAGTACCTTTACGCAAATATATATTAAATGACAATCTAAATCCCCATCTTTCCCCCTTTGTAAAGGGGGATAATGGGGGATTATTAAATGAAAAACCAAAACTTCTGATATTTGAAAAAAAATTCATAGGCTATCTCTTAATATTGAAAAATATGGAGAGAACTCAGGAAGTCCAGTTAGACATTGACTCGTAATGCAAAAAAATAACAAACATCTTTCTTTGTGCTGCTGTTGACACATAAGTTGTTTTGATTAATATTGACTATGTTTCTGATTCTATTATTGATTGCGCTCGCACCCTGTCTTTTTCTCTTCTGGTACTTTGTGCATAGAGATAAGTATGAACCAGAGCCTAGAAAACATATTATCAAGATATTCCTGTTAGGCGCCTTAATGGTATTGCCTGGCTTTCTTGTTGAAGCCATCCTTGAGCCTGTCTTCACAACTCCTTCCCAGATTCTCACTGCTTTTATGCTATCATTTATTCTTGTGGCACCGACTGAGGAACTACTGAAATTTTTTGTTGTCAAGATGTGGATCTATAACAGGATTGAATTTGATGAAGTTATGGACGGGATTGTTTATTGTGTGGCTTCATCACTAGGATTCGCAACAGTGGAAAACATATTTTATGTTTTGAGTAACGGCATTGGTACAGGCATATTAAGGGCATTTCTTTCTGTCCCGGGTCATGCCTTTTTTGGCGCCCTGATGGGTTTCTATGTTGGTCAGGCAAAATTTAACAAGCCTGCTGAAAAGAAATTGATATTTCTTGGTATACTATTCGCAGTATTAGCCCATGGGCTTTTTGATTTTCTGCTTCTTACAAAAACAATATTTGCCATTTTTGTAATTGCCCTGATCATATTTCTTGGATTCATAACCAGAGGCAATTTGAAAAAGGCAGAAATACAGAGCAAGACAAGATTAGAGCAGGAAACCATATCTTGTATCCAGAAGGATGAGAAATGATTGTGTGAGAAGATTGATTATTGACTTTGACCTTTCAGAATATATAATATTTTTCTTGTTGTTAGTATAAATCCAAAAAAGGAGAAGAGATGGCAAAAATTTTGAGTGGTACAGAACTTGCCGAGAAAATGCGGCAGGAAATGAAAAACGAGATTGCTATGCTTAAGGAAAAGCACAATCTTGTGCCTGGGCTGGCAGTAATTCTTGTCGGTGATAATCCCGCATCAATTTCCTATGTGAAAGGTAAGGAAAAGGCATGCGCTGAGATCGGTATTATGTCGCGTGAATATAAGTTTGATGCGGAATACAAAGAAGCGGATTTGCTAAAGTTGATTGAAGAATTGAACGAGGATTCAGCAATACACGGTATTTTGGTTCAATTGCCGCTACCTGACCACATCAATGAAGAAAAGGTTTTGTATGCAATCAACCCGGATAAAGATGTTGATGGATTTCATCCTGTGAACGTTGGAAAACTAATGATTGGCGCAGATTGTTTTCTGCCCTGTACCCCGCATGGTATCCAGCAGTTGTTATTGCGCAATGGAATTGAAATATCAGGAAAGCATGTGGTCATTGTAGGCAGGAGTAATATTGTAGGCAAGCCCCTCGCAATGATTCTTGTTCAGAAAAAATCTGGTGCGAATGCAACCGTGACAATGTGTCACACAGGCACAAAAAATATGGGAGAATTTACAAGACAGGCAGATATACTCATTGTTGCTGCAGGAAAACCACATACCGTCAATGGTGAGATGGTCAGAGAAGGTGCGGTAGTGATTGATGTGGGTGTAAACCGTATTGAAGATTCAACCAAGAAAAGTGGTTTCAGACTGATTGGAGATGTAGAATTTGATGAGGTGAGCAAGAAGGCAAGCGCTATCTCACCTGTACCTGGTGGTGTCGGACCGATGACCATTACAATGCTTCTGTATAATACAATAATTTCCGCAAAAAGGCATGCGGGTATAAAATAAAAATTCAGTTTTGAAATAACTGTGAAATTCAGGACCATAACATATAACCAAGCAAAAAATGAAATAATCATACTTGACCAGACGAAATTGCCGGAAAGGGAAGTTTACGTGCGACTAAAAACCATAAAGGATGTTTTTCAGGCAATAAAAACTTTGCAGGTGCGTGGTGCACCACTCATTGGTGTCGCATCTGCATATGGGGTGGTATTATCTGCCTATGATAATTCACCAAAGAAAATAATGCAGGACGCTGAATATTTGAAATCAGCAAGGCCAACCGCTGTCAACCTTGCATGGGCAATTGAGCGAATGAAGGTGTTGATAAAAAGATTGGGTAACAGAGATAACTTATACAAAGTACTCTTAAAAGAGGCGAAGGTGATTGAAAAAGAAGATAAGGAGTCGTGTAGAAAAATCGGTTATTTTGGTGCAAAGCTGATAAAAGATAACGACAAAATAATGGTTCATTGCAATGCTGGTGCTCTGGCAACGAGTGGTATTGGCACTGCCCTTGGTGTGTTATATACTGCAAAACAAATGGGCAAAAGATTTTTTGTCTATTCCTGTGAAACAAGACCACTTTTACAGGGTGCAAGGCTTACAACCTGGGAACTGACTAAGAATGGCATTGAAACGCATACAATCTGTGACAATATGGCGGCATCTTTCATGCCTGATATGAATCTGGTTCTGGTTGGTGCTGACCGCATTGCCCGAAATGGTGATACTGCGAACAAAATTGGAACAAGGGGGCTGGCAATAATTGCCCGATACTACAAAGTGCCTTTATATGTTGCCGCACCAATCTCTACATTTGATTTCTCTATTGAGTCAGGTACAGAAATACCAATTGAACATCGTAGCAGGCAAGAGGTTGCCTATTTTAATGACAGATGTATTGTTGCAAAGAAAGCGAAGGTATGCAATCCGGCATTTGATGTTACACCAGCAGAATTAATCAATGGATTCATAACTGAAAAAGGGATAATCAGAAAACCATTTAAACGAAATATCAGTCAAATCCAGAAATCCTGTCGATAAATTTAAGCAAATCATATCTTTATTAACATTCACCATTTGATAATCAGGTCTTCACCCGGATAAAATTCTTTCTGTATTATGAAATAATAACATTTGTTTGCTATGGTTTCTTCCTTCGCGATATGGTAATTTATTTGAGGCGATAAGTCCTGAGGAGAAACTATCGTAAATCTTGCTTCCTTTATTGGTTTTTGCCACTTTTTCGTGGTGGTCGTAATATAGCGAAATTGATTGCGTTTTAATTTTTGCTCGTAAACAATCTTAAATGAATCAATATTTTTAGGTCCAATTGACATTGCAAAATGTATTCCTGTAGAATCTTTCTCGTAAGGATGAGCAAGTAAAATTGTATCAGGGTATGAATGAAGAGAGTCAACTGGAAAAGGATAATAGAATTTTATTCGTTTAGGATAGGGGGTCAGATTTTCAAAGAAATAAGTTCCGCTGACCCGAGCTCTGCTTTTGTCAATTTCAATTGTTATGTTTTCCGCGTAAAAATCAATAGTTGGTTTCTTCTGACAGAAGACAAAAGGAATTATCACTAACAAAAACAGAATCAGTTGGAAACAGACCTCCTTGTTTATATCTTGATAACCTTTGTTTTGCTGCCCCTGAAACAAATATAGTAAATGCCTTTGGGAACTACTTTACCGAAGTTGTCAGTGCCATTCCAGACGACTTGGTATCTTTGATCTATCGTTTCAAAATTCCATTGCCTGATCAATCTTCCGGTTATATCATAGATTCTTAAATCATTTTTGTTTTGTTCTCTAACCTTTGTCAAAACCTGAAACTCAATCGTCACAGTTTTACTGAACATAACTGGATAAACCTTTAATCCTGGACCGTTTGTATTCAGACTTTGTCCTGTATTATCTTCTTCAACTCCAAGAAGATAGAAGTTGAAACCGGTCAAAGGTCTTAGTGTATGTAAGACAGGGGTCGTATCGTACATTGATTGGTAACCTGAAGCTGATACACTGATATAATAATGTAATGGTAAAAGACTGTCCAGTGAGTATAAGCCATCAGATTGTGTGTAGGTCGTGCAGGCAATGTAATAAGGTTCATAATTACAGACTTGATAGTATGGCGGCAGGATTGCTTCAATCATCGCCCCAGGAATTGGCGGTCCAGAACCACTCTCACAGACATAGCCCGAGATATTACACCCTGGATAATCATCATTATCAAAGCCAAAAGTTGGTGTATAATCAATATACCAGTCAGTAATTAACCAATAGCCTTCTGTACTATCAAATAACCAGCAATGATATTTCGCTGCAGATGCACCTGCAGGTGGAGCCGGAATTATAAGATGCTTCCATGAAAATGATGAGCAAGGATAACAAATACTATCCCAACAATAGGGGAGTTCAGTTTTAATTAGTCCACTGTCCCCGGGTAAACTGAAATTCCCGGTTAGTACCGATGTGTCAATTACTGCATAGCCACAGCCTGGCAGGATAATGTTTGTATCAATGTACGCAGTGCAACCCGGGGTTGCGATCATTCCATTTAGTAATGGTTGGTCGCTAAATAAGGTGTCATAAGCAGGGATCTGAAAAAAACGAAATTCAATTCTTTGTGAATCTGAGGTTGCAGTTTGAAACTCGTTTATCACTTCCATGGCAATGGGATTTGAAAAAATGAACAAGGGTATAAGTATCCCAATAAGCACAGTTCCTCTCTTCATAATAGCCTCCTGTATATATTATAATGTAGATTAGTAATCTGTCAAGGTATATGATTTAACTGATTTTCCAATTTTCTGTCAGTCCTGCAGTATTTTCATCATTTGATTATGTATCAATCCATTTGTGCCAAGAACTTCTCTACCGTAGATACTAAATGGACGACCCTTGAAATCAGTGATTTCCCCGCCTGCTTCGGTCAAAATCAATGAACCTGCTGCCTGATCCCAGGGTGATAGTTTGAGTTCCCAGTATCCGTCAAATCTTCCACAGGCAGTATAGCACAGATCAAGGGCAGCAGAACCCAATCTTCTTACAGCCTGGGCACGAACACAAAACCGCGCAAAATAGTTAAGATTGTTCTCTTTGCTTTCTCTTATGTCATAAGGAAATCCAGTTACCAGAAGACTCTGGTTTAGATTTCTTGTATTTGATACTGTTATCTTTTTCTTGTTCAGAAATGCTCCTTTTCCTTTTATTGCTGAGAACAATTCTTTTCTTGTCGGGTCATAGACTAATCCGAGCACAACTCTGCCTTCTACTTCCAGGGCAAGCGATATTGCCCATATTGGCAGATTATGGGCAAAATTGGTTGTGCCATCAAGGGGATCAAGGAGCCATTTCATCGGTGTGTTTGTATTGTGGCTGAAGTTTTCTTCACTCAAAACACTGTAATCAGGAAAATTTTTTCTCAAGTAAGTCACAATTCTTTTCTGGGCAATTTTATCAAATTGTGTTACAAGGTTTACAACACCTTTGTAGGATATGTATTTTCTCTGATAGGAGAGGCGATGTATATGATCACCCGTATCTACAACAACCTTTGCTATTTGTTCAAGGATTTTGTTTAGAT
>JBDRWH010000015.1:0-18846 GCA_039802325.1 Caldifarciminota bacterium | reverse complement strand
AACCCGTATCGTGGATAATAGAATAACAATCATTGATGACCCTTTTTATAAAAAAGGATTTGCCGTACCTTTTGATTTTGAGGGTGTGCCGAAGAAGAAAATGATCCTGATTGACAGAGGTGTAGCAAAGAATGTTGTATATGATTCAATAACTGCAGCCATGGCAAGGAAAAAGTCGACGGGTCATGCGCTTATGTATCCCAATCCTTTTGGACCAATACCAACGCATATTGTAATGAAAGGCGGAGATAGTTCGCTTGACGAAATGATAAAGACCACTAAAAAGGGAGTTCTCATAACACGGCTCCATTATACAAATGTAATTGATCCATACAAACTTGTGTTCACGGGAATGACAAGGGATGGCACATTTCTGATTGAAAATGGAGTTATTACAAAAGGGATAAAGAATCTGCGTTTCACTGAAAATATATTTGAGGTTTTGAATCGGGTGGAGGCAATTTCCCGCAGTACAGAATTGGTTGCGGATGAACCCGGTTATAGCATCAGGATGCCACATGGAGTGGTTACCCCCGCATTGAAGATAAGAGATTTTACATTTACCAGTGCAACTGAGTTCTAAATAAGATTAGCCACATTATAGCATGCGCAGACAGACGAGCAAATTTGGCAGATGAGAGATTATATAAGACTATTAAGACCCGAGCAGTGGATAAAGAATGTTTTCTTATTTGCGGGATTGATATTCAGCAGGGAGTTTCATAATGCAGGACAAATTGTAATTTCAATTGTGGGATTCGTGATTTTTTCACTGCTAAGTAGTGCAGGCTATATTATTAATGATACAGTTGATTCAAGGGTTGACAGAGAGATTTCTACAAAGAGAAACAGGCCCATCGCTTCGGGGAAAATAAAAGCCCAAAATGCAATTGTTGTTGCAATAATTATTATGGTCTTAGCGCTTTATTTTTCCTGGCAGATAAGTCAAAATTTCTTCCTCGTGGCGCTGAGTTATGTTATTGTTAGTTTTCTTTATTCTATCCTGTTTAAGTACCTTGTGATTCTTGATGTCTTGACTGTTGCAATTGGTTATGTTTTGCGTTCAGTCGCAGGTGCGGTAATAATTAATGTTGAAATATCTTCCTGGCTGGTTCTCTGCACATTTCTTCTGGCACTATTCATTATTCTGGCAAAAAGGAAAGCAGAGATAATTATGCTTGGTGTTGAGGCAGAGAAGCACAGAAAAGTGTTGTTCCACTATTCAGTTGATTTGATTAACCATATGATTACAATCACCATTTCAGCGTGTATTGTCTCTTACTGTATATATACCCTGGCTCCTGATACAATAAGCAAATTTCATACCAAGAATTTGATTTTGACTATTCCATTTGTCATCTATGGTATGTTTAGATATTTATATATAGTTGAAAAAAAATCGGGTGCAGACATGCCCAACCGAGCATTAATAAGTGATATTCCGATTATATTGAATTTTATCCTCTGGTGCATTGCTTGCATTATTATACTATCCAGAGCCTAAACAATTTTTGAAATTTCCTGTCTAAATTTTATATGAGATTTGATAGATTCACACAGAAAGCACAGGAAGCTATTGCTTCAGCACAGGAAATTCTTGAGGAATACAATCATCAGGAGCTGGATGTGGAACATATATTCCTTGCCCTTTTAAGACAGGAAGGTGGTCTTGTTCCCAATATTCTTAGAAAAATGGATATTATGCCGGATATAATTCAAAGGCGTATAGAATCTTCCCTTGACATGAAGCCAAAGGTGTATGGTGGTGCGACTGCGCAGATTTACATAACACCAAGAACAAAAAAATTGATTTCTCTTGCTCAATCCGAGGCACAGAGGATGAAGGATGAATATGTAGGTACTGAGCATTTGTTTCTCGCTATTGCCGATGAGTCTGAAGGGGAGACAGTAAAGATATTGAGGGAATTTGGGATAAACAAGGAAAAGATCTATCAGGCATTACAGGTTATCAGAGGTAGTCAACGTGTAACAGACCAGGACGCAGAAAGTAAATATATGGCATTAGAACGTTATGCAAGAGACATAACCGCTCTGGCAAAACAGGGCAAACTTGATCCTGTGATCGGGAGAGAACAGGAGATAAAAAGAGTGGTTCAAGTACTTTCAAGAAGAACAAAGAACAATCCTGTGCTGATCGGTGATGCAGGTGTTGGTAAGACTGCTATAGTTGAGGGTCTTGCTCAGAAAATTGTAGAAAAAAATGTTCCTGAGATACTGAAGGATAAGCGGATACTGGCACTGGATATGGGTGCACTTGTTGCGGGTTCAAAGTTCCGTGGCGAATTTGAAGAAAGACTGAAAGCTGTTATGGATGAGATTAGAAAAGGTAAGGGAGAGATTATACTTTTCATTGATGAATTGCATACAATCGTTGGTGCGGGAGCAGCTGAAGGCGCAATTGATGCATCAAATATGTTAAAACCTGCGCTTGCAAGGGGTGAGTTGCAATGTATTGGTGCTACAACTTTGAACGAATACCGCAAGCACATTGAAAAGGATGCAGCACTGGAAAGAAGATTTGCGCCGGTCTATGTTGGTGAACCATCGGTTGAAGATACGATACAGATATTAAAGGGTTTGAAAAGTAGATATGAATCTCATCATGGCGTGATAATCGATGATTCTGCGATTGAGTCAGCAGTAAAACTTTCAGACCGCTATTTAACAGAGAGATTTTTGCCTGATAAGGCGATAGATTTGATTGATGAAGCATGTGCAAGGGCACGCATAGAAATATATTCAATGCCTGATGAATTAAAAGATATGGAAAAGAGACTTGAGCAACTGACCGAAGACGGCAAAAAGGCTGTAGAAATGAGAAATTATGAGCTTGCGGCGAAGTTAAGGGATGAGACTGAATCATTGCAGAAAGAATATCGCCGAAAAAAGACCGAGTGGATGAAGCAAAGGGGAATAGACGACCGTGTTACTGAAGATGATATTGCGGAAATTATTTCTTCCTGGACCGGTATTCCAGTTTCAAGGATGCTTGAATCGGAAATGAGCAAGTTATTGAAAATGGAAGAGAGAATTCACGAAAGGTTAGTTGATCAGGAGGATGCAGTTGTAGCAGTCAGTGATGCAATAAGGCGTTCAAGGGCAGGATTAAAGGATCCGAAAAAACCCATAGGCTCGTTTATATTTCTTGGTCCTACAGGTGTTGGCAAGACCGAACTTGCAAAATCCCTTGCCGAATTTCTATTTGATACCGAGGATGCGATGGTGAGGATTGACATGACCGAATATCAGGAGAAACATACGGTATCAAGGTTGATAGGTGCACCACCTGGATATGTTGGATATGAAGAAGGTGGACAACTAACTGAGGCGGTGAGACGCAGACCTTATCGGGTAATACTCTTTGATGAATTTGAAAAGGCACATCCTGATGTATTCAATATTTTACTACAACTGCTTGACGATGGTAGATTGACTGATGGGCAGGGCAGAACCGTTGATTTTAAGAATACCATTATCATAATGACCTCAAACTTAGGTAGCGACATAATCACTGAGAATCTAAAAAACGGGAAATTTGATTATGAACAGACAAAAAAAGAGGTCTACAGGGTTCTTGAAAGAAGTGTGAAGCCTGAGTTTTTGAACCGCATTGACGAGGTGATTGTATTCAAGCCACTTGGATTTGAAGAAATCAAAGGGATTGTTGAGCGTGAATTGAAAAAGGTTGTAAAGAATGTATTTGAATTTGGATACAAAATTGAGTTTACTGATAAACTAAAGGACTACCTTGCCCATGAAGGATTTGACCAGGTTTATGGCGCAAGACCTTTGCGTCGGGCAATTCAGAGATTGATTGAAAATCCATTGTCTAAAAAAATAATCGCTGGTGAATTCTCAAAAGATAGCACAATAAAAGTGGATATGGTGAGGCAAGAGGTGGTTTTCAAGACTTAATAACTCCTGCAATTTCCCGAGATTTACTCAATGCCATATGTTTTTAGTCAATCAATAGAGTGTTGACTTTAAATTTTTCTTGTATATAATTATCAAGATATTGAAATCGCATATCCCTTTGACTTTGCGGGAGTAGCTCAGTGGTGGAGCATCACCTTGCCAAGGTGAGGGTCGCGGGTTCAAATCCCGTCTCCCGCTTTTCCAATTCATAAATAATCTACATTCACCCGATTTGGTCAATAGTTGACTTGGTTCTCAATTTAGTTATAATCAATTCAATGTCTGTTAGAAGCAAAGAATATAAGGTTGGTTTGCTTGGATTCGGCAGAGTATTGAGGGTGTTCGTCAAGCACTATCTTGAAAACAAAGCAGAGATTGCCAAGAGATTTGGCTTTGCGTTAAAGTTTGTTGCAGTTGCAGATTCAAGAAGTTTTGTCAGTGGAAACTTAGATATCAAGAAACTTATTAGCAACAAAGAAAAGGGAAAATTCCTGAACAATAGTGTGAAAAATCCCTGCGAAAAATTTATGCCCTTGATTAGAAACAGAAAATTTGACATACTCATAGACGGCATACCTGGTTCAAGGATTGATGAAGGTGTTAGTTATCCATTTTTGTTCAACGCAGTAAAGAATGGAATCCATCTTGTATGTACGAATAAATCACCATTGGTATTCAAAGGTGATGAGCTTCTTGAACTTTCAAAGAAGAAAAGAGTATATGTTGGCATCAGTGCGACAACCGCAGGCGCCTTGCCTGCTTCAGGCATAATCAACAATGAGTTGATTAACGCAGGTGTATATGCTGTGCGTGGTGTTTTGAACGGTACGAGCAATTTTGTGCTTGATAAGATTATGTTTGAATCAAAGACAAAACTTCAAGCAATCCAGGATGCAATAAAACTCGGTATTGCTGAGCCGGATTATAGGTTTGACCTTGAGGGTATAGATACTTGTTACAAGACAATTATTCTGGGTCTTCTTCTTACCGGCAGGTGTGCTGACTTGAAGTCCGTAACATGCCGTGGTATTATGGAATTAGATGAAAATGATATCATTTTGAATGTTATAAATGGCAAGGTCGTCAGACTGGTTGGAAATCTTCTGGTAAAGGATGGAAAACCAGTTATCTCGGTTCAACCAGAGATTCTTGACAAAGATGATCCATTATATGGTGTGTACGGTTCAAACAAAGGAGTGACATTTCGCACAAAGTATATGGGTGACCTGACTTTGATTGGCGGTGCTTCTGGATTGGTTGCTATCGGTGCTACGATAATCAAAGATATTATCAATCTTCACAGGTTTTGCTGTGAAAAATAAATGAGAATTCTTGCCATTTCTGATATCCATGGTCGTATCAATTATGATAAGAAAATTATTGATATTATCAGTGATGTTGACCTAATTGTAATTTCGGGTGATATCACAAATTTTGGTGGGAGTAAAGACGCTTTGACGGTCCTTAGATCAATCAGAGAGATTAATGAAAACATCCTTGCGATTCCAGGGAATTGCGACCAGTTTGAAGTGATTGATGTTTTAAGGTCGGAGAATATTAACCTGCATGGTGAGATTAGAGAATTTGGGGGTGTTCTATTTTTTGGTATCGGTGGCAGTGGTCATACACCATTCAAAACACCGCAAGAATATTCAGATGAGGAAATTGAAAGAATTTTAGGCAACTACAAGAAAAGAGATGGTAAGCAGATTTTTGTATCCCATGCCCCACCATTTAATACAAAGGTTGATAAAACTCTGTTAGGAATTCATGTTGGTAGTAAACAGATTCGTGAATTTATTGAGAAAAATCAACCTGACCTGTGTTTATGTGGACACATTCATGAGGCAAGGAACACTGATAAAATTGAGAAGACAATTATTGTAAATCCAGGCCCGTTTCCAAAATACTATAGCGTAATCGAAACTACCAATAAAATCCAGGTTGAACTCTATACTGCTTAGTTAAAATTTATTCTACTATGTGAAGATAAAGTTAAGATAAGATCTGTGCCTACCTGTTCTAAAATTTTTCTTGCTTGCTGAAAAGCATTTTCCTTATTTCCGACTATTTCAACGAGCGAAAACATTTTTATGACCCCGTATTTTTTTAATTTTAGATTACGGTCATAATCGCCACAAACTATTATGATTGGCTTATGACATTTTCTGCACAACTCTATTACTCTACCAGTTGCTTTGCCAGAAAAGGTTGTTCCATCAATCTTTCCCTCTCCTGTGATAACCAAATCAGCACTTTTGATTTTTTGGTTGAGGTTAAATATTTTCTCAAAATAGTCAAAGCCCGAAATGATTTTTGCGTTCAAGATTGCATACATACCACCTGCAATCCCACCTGCAGCACCTGCCCCTTTTATTTTATCAAGATTTATGTCATATTGATTCAATATTACTTTTCTAAAATTTCTTAGCGCCTGCTCAATCAATGGTAGGTCTTTTTTTCTTGCACCCTTTTGTTTTGCATATACAATTGCACCATTCTTGCCTGTGAGTGGATTAGAAACATCAGCAAGAATTACAAATTCAATGGAATTTTTCAGTAAACTTACTGCAGTATCGTCAATCCTGCTTAATTTCAACAATCCTGAACAGTTCAGTTCTGCTGTTTCTGAATTTTTATCCAGAGATTTTACTCCAAGTGCAGACATTGCACCAATGCCACAATCTATTGTTCCACTATCTCCCACACCAATCAAAATTGTCTTACAACCCCTTCTTATACTATCTTTAATCAATTCGCCGACACCAATGGTTGTCGTCTTCAGCGGGCTTCTTAAGTAATCAGGTATCAAATGAAGACCTGCAGCCTGGGCTAGTTCAATTATGGCAAGTTTTTTCTTCTGTATAATGCTGTATTTTGCTTTGATTTTTTTGCCAAGGGGTCCGGTGATATGACAGGAGACATATTTGCCCTTAAAATGTTCTGTGATCATATCCAAAGTGCCAAGGCCACCGTCTGCGATGGGTAATTCATTTATTACAATATTTCTTTTTGTTTTCTTTATACCATTGGCAATGGAATTTGACACCTCCTTTGAGGTAATTGAACCTTTGAAACTCGCCGGAGCAATGAGTATCTTCAAATTTTCCTTCTTAGAACTTCAAGATTTACAAGGTTTGGTGGTGTTTTTTGTTTTATCAGGGCAGTGATTAAACTTTGAGCACACATCATTGCCATATTTGTCCTTGTTTCAAGAGTTGCTGAACCGATGTGGGGGAGAAGCAGGGCATTTGTCATTTTCAATAGTTCCTTTGAAACACGGGGTTCATTTTCAAAAACATCAAGGGCACAGCCGGAAATCTTCTTATTTTTGAGTGCCTTTACTAAAGCGGTTTCATCAATCACTGGGCCACGCGCAGTGTTTATTATAAATGCTGTTCTTTTCATCTGGTCAAATTCCCTGTGGGAGATTAAATGATGTGTCTCTTTGGTTAACGGGGTGTGAATTGTGACAAAGTCAGCATTTTTGAGAATGTAGTTGATTGGCTTATAATTGATACATAGTTTTATTTCCTGATCCAATGGAAGGCGGATCTTATCATAGTAAAGTATCTTCATCCCGAAGCCAAGCGCACGCCGTGCAATTGCCCTACCGATTCTGCCCATACCAATTATACCAATTGTCTTGTGATGGACATCAGCACCCAAAAATAACATTGGCGCCCACCCTTTAAAATTCCCTTTTCTTAGAAATCTTTCTGCTTCGGGAATACGGCGGCAAATGGCAAGTATCATTCCGAAGGTTAAATCAGCAGTTGTTTCAGTTAATACACCAGGAGTGTTCGTAACCATAATACCCCTTTTTGTTGCCTCAGCAACATCAATATTGTTATAACCTGCAGCATAGTTTGCAATGATTCTTAACATCGGTGCACTATCCATTACTTCTTTATCAATACTGTCAGTAAGCAAGGAGATCAAACCTGTTTTATTCTTGATAGCCCTTTTCAATTCCGTCTTCTTTATCGGTCTATCCTCACCAAACATTTCTACCTGAAAGTATTTATGTAATAAATCAAGCGCAGTTTGGGGTATCTGCCTGGTGATGAAGATTCTGTTTTTTCTATTCATATAGAATTAAATATATTTTTTGGAGAAAATCAAGGTTTCAAATGAGAGTTGAGTGCAGGAAAAAGAAAAAATAAATTTCAGAAGTGGAGATGACATGAAAGCTTGACAAAAAGATATATTTTATTATACTTCTATCATGGGCAAGAATAGAAGAAAAAGTCTGATTGTAAATCGCCTGCAATATCGGATGCTTTTACACTCGCTGGGGCTGGTGATTGGTGTGTCTATTATTCTGGTTGCTTTATTTGTTGTGATATTCGGAACCAAACAAGTTTTTGCCCCTGGCAAATGCCATTTTGGGCACATTGCAGTTTTCATTATTATTGCTTTAGTACTCTACTACCTAAGTTATACTACGATCCTGAGACTATCCAATCGAATATATGGTCCTTTGCACAGGCTTGCAAATTATCTCAAACAACTCAGTGACGGAATTGAGACTGGTGATATAAAGTTTCGTAGGGATGATATTGTAAATGGTATTCAGGAAATCTACAATGAATTATGCCACTCGCTCACGAAGACATTGCATTATGATTATAATGAATTGGTGAATACATTTTCGCAACTTGAAGATATCCTTGATAGGATTCATAACAAGAGCATCAGTGAACAAGACCTTTATCTTTCTCTGGAGAAAATTTGTTCGAGACTTGCACACGCACTTGATTTAACTACAGAAGCAATCCACCAGAAAGAAGATAATTCTTAGTTTTACTTACCGAC
Organism: Caldifarciminota bacterium; assembly: GCA_039802325.1. Lineage (GTDB taxonomy): Bacteria > Hydrothermota > Tepidihabitantia > SM23-42 > JAOAFX01 > JAOAFX01. Next base: position 10,092 of record JBDRWH010000015.1, on the reverse strand, counting down.
TGAAAGTTTCAGGGGATTACCTTTAGAAATTTGTGCTTTCCTACCTTGATAACAATTGGTTTAGATAGTTTGACTGAATAATTAATATCTCTTATTGCCTTGCCATCAATATCTATCGCCCCTTCTTTAATCTTTCGTTTTGCTTCAGCACGCGATGGCATAAGGTTTGTCTTTACAAGTAGATCCACGATGTTGATTTCTTTTGTTTTCAGATGAAATTCCTTCAGTTCGGTCGGTAATTCCTTCTTTGTGAAAATGTTCTGAAATTCTGAGGCCGCATTTTCAGCCTCTTCAGCTGAATGATACATTCTAACAAGCGTTTTTGCGAGGTCAAATTTGGCATCGCGGGGGTTTATTGAACCATCCTTCATACCTTTTCGGTATTCTTCTATTTTGTGCGGAAAGGCGTCTGTGGTCAACTCAAAATATTTTATTATCAATTCGTCAGGTATGGACATGACCTTTCCAAACATCTCTTTGGCTGATTCGGCAATGCCTATGTAGTTACCGTAACTCTTACTCATTTTTCTTACACCGTCGGTGCCTTCAAGAATGGGCATGGTTATTACAATCTGGGGGCTCATATTGAATTCTCGCATCAGTTCTCTACCGACGAGCAGATTGAATTTCTGGTCGGTTCCACCGAGTTCAATGTCAGCCTTTGTTGCGACTGAATCGTATGCCTGACACAATGGATAGATTATCTCGTGCATATATACCGGGATTCCATCTTTCAAACGTTGCGAAAAATCATCCCTTTCAAGTATGCGTGCCACAGTATACTTTGCAGCAAGTTCGATAAAATCATAAATGCTGAGTGCTCCAAGCCATTTTGAGTTGTAAACGAATTCTGTTTTCTTGGGATCAAGAATTTTGAAGATTTGCTCTTTGTATTTTGCCATGTTCTTTTTGATTTGTTCTCTTGAAAGTTTAGGGCGGGTTTTTGCAAGTCCACTTGGGTCGCCAATCATACCCGTAAAATCACCAACCACCAGCACTACAATGTGTCCTAAATCCTGAAATTGCCTCAACTTTCTCAGCTGGACACTTATTCCGAGGTGTATTTCTGGTGCTGATGGATCAATCCCAAGTTTAACCCTTAATGGCTTGCGCCTCTTCAATTTATCTATGAGTTCATCCTTAGAAATAATTTCTGCGGTATTTATTTTTATTAATTCATACTGCTTGTCTGGCTCCATTTTTGTAAATCCTTTCCCAAATATCTTTGGTTTTCTCTTTCAGTTCAAAATCATAACTTGCCATTTTTTTCTCATAATCAGAACTTGATAATATCTCTGCTGCTGCTTCATCCGCGGGTTTTGCTTTCGTTTCAATTACAAATTTTTTTGCCATCAAATAATGGTCACGGATTGGGCAAGGCCTCAATAGATCGCCTTCCTGCCAGTATTTAAATTGCCATTCCCTTATTTTTTTATGCAGGGGCAGATTTATCAAATCATTCAGGTTACCGCCCCTTTCATATATTTCCTTGAGATTTGCTGCCGCATACGGGAAGAAGACACACGGATATACATTTGCCTGCCAGTCAACATAGAAATAACCTCCGGGTCTGCCTGCAGAGATACATCCGTCAGAAACAGGACCGTGATTCCAGAAATCGGCATACATAATTTTCTTATCCTTGATTATCTTCCAACTCTTATTCCAGAGCATAACTCTTTGCTCAGGCGTGGGAATCAATTCAGGTGCAATATCCCTGCCAATCGGCATATAATGGAATACCCAGGCATAGGCTGCCCCAAGTTTGTGGAAATAGAAATCAATGAATTCATCTGATACAATCTCTTCAGCGTTGATCCTGGTCGCAGTAACTGAGACTCCAAAGGTTACGCGGTATTTTTTTAACAATTGCAGAGTTCCCACTATTTTTTCAAAGAATCCATTACCTCTGCGTTTCTCAGTAGTTTCTTTCATTCCTTCTACTGATATTGCAGGAGTTATATTTCCTAATTCGCCAAATTTCTTTGCTACATCTTCATTTATCAAACTGCCATTTGTATACATTAAAAATAGTGAATCAGGATGTTCTTCAAATATATCAATTATTCGTTTATTATCCCACTTGTAGAGCATTGGCTCGCCGCCCGATACTACAACAAACCTTGCGCCCCATAAATCACGCATCTCTTTGATTGCTCTTGAAAATATATTATACGGTAACTGGTCTTTATCTGAAGCAGAATTTGCATAGCATCCACGGCAGCGAAGATTGCATTTTTTTGCTGGTGAAATGGTCATAAAACCTGGTGGATCAAAACCAAAAATTGCGCGGAATTCTTTTTCCTTTTCTGCCCTCAAATTGCTGAGTATTGCCTTGTTAATAATTGTGTTAGTAAATTTTGATGTGGTGCCAAATCGCATACCTGAATAGACCATTGCTCTTAGCATATAGAATTTATCCTGGAGAACACCGGGTAATCCCACTGGACCAGGAACATTCTTCAGGGCGAGCCAGATACCTTTTTCTACTGCGGGCAACAGTATTGGTCTGAGCAAAGGGTTGTTCCCGTTGTGAAATATGCCATACAAAAGATTTTTCATAAGGAAATTGTTAACTTTTACCTTTGTTTCCAATTTCATACTAAATTATATCTAAAAGATTAAATATGTCAATTATTCTACTTTCAAACTTAAGTCTATAAGAGCAGAAATAATTCTTATCTAAGTTTTGAGTGCGGAATTATTGAGCGTGCAATCTCCAGAAATTCACACAGTATTCTATCGTCAAAATTTTTTTTACGGTATTCTTTTTTATAGGCATTGAAAGGAATGAATCTTTGCAGAACCCATTTTTTTGCTCCATTTATCTCTTTTCCTATCTTCCTGATTGCTTCTCCATCAATCAATCCAGGAACACAGGTGGTCCTGAACTCATAATCAAAATTTGAGTTCATGAGGATTCTTATTGTTCTTCTAACCTTTTCAACAAGGTCCGGATTTATTTTGGAATTGTTGCCAGTCGCAAGAAAGTAAGTCTCATCAAGTGGCGCCTTGATGTCCACTGCAACATAATCAATAAGATGCAACTTCATCAAGGATTCAAGTTGTTCAGGAAATGAACCATTTGTATCGAGTTTGACCCTTAAATCATTTTTCTTAATTTTCCTTGCTATTTGAACTAAATCTTCAAGAAAAAGTAACGGCTCGCCACCAGTCAAGACTACACCGTCAACCCATTTCTTCTTCTGAGAGATTTTTTTGAGTATTTCATCAATATCATATTCAGGGAATTTTTCTGGGCACATTATCAATCTCCAATTTTGGCAGAACGGGCATCGAAAATTACAACGGTCAAAAAAGAGGACCGAGGTTATTTTTCCATCCCAGTCAATTAAAGAGGTTTCAATGAATGCGCGGATCATATTATTGCAAAATTCCTAAATGCCTAAACACCTAAACTACCTGAAATATTTGGAAATATTTTGCCAGGGTTGAGGATGTTCTTCCGGTCGAATTCTCTTTTTATTCTCATCATTAGTTCGATCGTTCTCTTATCAAGGGCAAGGGGGAGGTATGGAATCTTTGATAAACCAATACCGTGTTCTGCGGTTATTGTTCCGCCAAGTTGAATAGTTATCTCATACATTTCTTTTCGCATCTCCGGTATCCAATCCTTGTCATCTACTTTTCTGTTCGTGCTATTTGTGTATCCCACATCTGTATGCATATTTCCATCACCCAAATGTCCAAATGCATAAAGATCGCAATTGAATTTTTTTACACATTCTTGCAATTGATAGATTAATTCTGGTATTCTGTCTCTCGGAACAACAAGATCTTCACGCGCAATTATCTGTGTCTGTGATTTGAGAGAATCGCCAATCTTCTTCCTTATTTCCCATATTCGCTCCCGGTCATGGGGGTTTTCTGTAACAAGCACATCAAGGGCATTGAATTTAAGTGCGATATCACCAATTCTTTCCCATATTTTTCTAATATTTTCTTTGTCGTTACCATCTATTTCAACAATTGTATGTCCATTTGCTTCGCTGTATGGAACCTTTCTCTGTAGATATTTCTCAACCATTCTGACAACATCACCTTCCATAAGCTCTATCGCAGTAGGTGTAAAACCGCCTCGCAAAACTTCAATGGAAAACTTAGAGGCATCAGAAACGGTCTTGAATGGTACATAAAGGTCAACGATAATTTCGGGGATGGTCAATATTTTTATAGTTGCTTCAGTGACAATCCCAAGGGTTCCTTCTGAGCCGATTATTAAATTTATCATATCATAACCGGTCACATTTTTCAACAATTTGCCACCCAACCTTATGATTTCACCATCTGCGAGAACTATTTCTAAACCCGTTATGTAGTTTTTTGTAACGCCATATTTCATTGCCCTTGGTCCGCCAGCACATTCGGCAATGTTGCCACCGATAGTGCAGGAATCAAGACTTACCGGGTCAGGGGGAAAGAAAAGATTATGCCGGGCAAGCTCTTTTTCCATTATTCCGGTTATGATGCCTGGTTCTACAACTGCCATTAGATTTTGTTCATCAACCTCTTTGATATGATTCATCCTTTCAAGTGCTAAAACGATACCATTATGGATAGGGACTGCACCCGCAGAAAGACTTGTGCCACCGCCGCGCGGCGTTACCGGTATCAGGCATTCATTCGCAATTTTCATTATCTCCGAGATTTCTTTTGTATTTATTGGTTTTACCACAACTTCAGGCATTGAGTGATAAAGTGGTGTTTCATCATGGGCGTAGTTTTCAAGGGTTTCTATTTCTAAAATAACATTTTCACTTCCAACAACTGAGGAAATTCTACTCATGGTTTTAACATCCACTTTATTATACATATTGTTTTAGGTCATTCTTTATTCTTGCTATATCGTTTTGATCGGGCAAAAATGGAAAATTTCTTATATCGTCACCCGGGAGGGAATCAGAATAGGGACGATTGCAGGCTACTTCTCCTTCTTTGCCCGGGCAGCCACTTGTCATAAAAGGTTTACCAGAGTTTATATGTTCTTCAAGTTCAATCTCAGAGATGTTGAATTTTCCAATTCTACCTTTCTCATCAAATTCAATTTCATTAATTGTGCAAATGTTTCTGTTTATTAAATACCGTGCGAGTTGGATTCTGCGATAGGATCCGATGTTCGGTGGATTATAATTTGCAAGTGTTGAATCTGGTTCAGGGAAAAAGCTGAATAGATGTGTTTCAATTCCTTCATCCTGTGCTTCTTGAATTGCCTCAGCCATTTCTTTTTCAGTCTCGCCAAGTCCAACGATCAGGTGAATACCGACACAACCCCTACCAAATACTAAAACTGCCTGCTGGAGTGCTGACCAGTAGGTTTCCCACTTATGCGGTCCTCTTACGCCTTTCCCCCGGAATTGTTCAAACAGTCGTGGGGTACAGGTGTCAACTGCTATCCCTAGACGGTCAGCACCAAGTTCTTTCATTTCAGAGAAATCTTCTCTTTTAAGAATGGTTGGTGCAGCCAGGACTGAAATTGGATATGGAACTTCATTATGTAGCATCTGTATAATTTTTTTTGTATCATTTACTGCACGGCGATTTGTAATCATTGAGATACATATACGTTTGATATAATCATTTTTATCTTTCATCCGTTGTATAACTTCTTTCATCGGATAACTATTCCATTCGACCCTTATGAAACTTTTTTCTTTGTATGCGCCAGGCCTTTTTATTGATAATCCACAATATGCACAATTTCCTGCGCAACCGCTCTCATAAGTTAGCAGTACATTTATACAGGGTGATTTAGTATTTCTATAAAACATACCGTTCTTGAAACCAAGCACCATTGCTGCTGCGTGACTGATGCGGACATAATCAGGACTTTCCATTTTCATGTTTCACCCCTTTCTATAACGAACAGCAGGTTTTCTGCCATTCAATAAAAAGATTATATTCTTTTGCTTTTGCTACCGCTTCATCTGCGGGCAGGGCAATACGATTCACACCGCATTCAATAGCCCACAGGTCTATATCTTTATATCCCCTTTTACGGGCACAGCCCAAAGTAATGATAACATCGGGCATTTTAAATCGGGCGTTGATAATCAATCTTGAGATTTCTTCGGCGGTCGGAGTTTTTATATTATGCATTGGGGTGCCGGGAATTGGCATAAGACTGACAAAAACAAGCGTATTTATGGGAAACTCTTTTATTATCTCTATTGCCCGGTATTCACCGGAAATTTTCCCATAATTTATTCCAACAACGATATGGGGTACGACAGGAATTTTAGCGTTTAGTAAATTCTTGACTGTATTTGTGATATCATTGACTTTTTTATCTGTTCTATAGACATTTTTTATCGTATCATCATCACCAATCACATCAATAAGTGCCTGATCTATGCCTGCTTCTTTAAGCATAACACAGGTCTTCTGGTCCAAAATACCGCAGTGGAGAGCAATTTTTAGTTTAGTTCTTTCTTTTATTTTTTTGATCGTTGGAATGAAGGCTGTTAAAGGAACTGTATGATTTGAACTAAAGCCACCGCTGAGAAGGAATCCAACAGCATTATTATCGTAGAGCCGTTTACACACATCCATAAGTTCTTCAGGACTCTCTACAGGGATCATAGATTCTAGGAGTTTGCCCTGACAATGGTCACAATTGAGTCCGCAGGATTTTCCGGTTAGTGATAGTCCCGGGAATTTACCCCTAATGCCATTGTACCAAAACATCCCTGGGATATAGAATGTTATTTTCTGCCCATGATGAGAATATGATATCTCTCTTGCTTTTTTTGCGAGATTCTTTAAATCATCCATAGTATTCAGGGAATGATACCCAACATTCTTTTAAAATATTTCTTATATTGTTCCAGTTATTTTCCATCAAGTCTCTCTTTTTTATTGCTCGATTAAGTTCTTCAAGATAGAGATTCTTCCACTCTTCTTCATAAGTATTGAGTACAATCAAATCTTTTTTTCGCAATGCCTTAGTAATTGACCGGGCAGCGAATTTCCCACATATTATAGCCTGGGGTATACCTGCACCGGTGATTGGATGCGTCTGTCCTGCGGCATCACCGACGAGAAGGATATTATTTCTCACTGTATCTATCGGTCCTCCTACCGGGATCAATCCCGTTGTAGTTTTTAAAGGTGTATTAATAATTTTTTTCTCTTTTACAAGTCTTTCAACAAATTGCTGAAATAGCTCTTTGACCTTTATTTTTTTGCCGGTTTTCACACCCACACCGACATTGGCACTGTACTTTTTAGGAAATAGCCAGGCATAGCCACCAAAGAATTTATTATCAAAATAGACCTCAGTGAATTCCATTTTCTCAACCAACGGCAATTCTTGTTGATAGGCAGTGACATAATCTTTATATCGGCTATTTATTAGACGGCCGACCCGAGAATTCGGACCATCAGCACCGACAATGATTTTGGATTTCACTTCTATGAGCCTGCCATTTCGGGAAAGCAAGATTCTGCCATTTTCAATCCCGAGAAATTTTGTTTTTAACCATAGACAGGCTCCAGCCTTGACCGCATTCAACGTTAGATATTTATCAAAGATTGCACGATGCAGGATATAACCAGGAGCAGCAAATTTATATGAACTATTATCCGGGAAATATATCTTTGAGCCTTTTATTTCATTTGCGATGGCATCGCCTGGAATTGTTATTTCTTTTGAAAGAAGGGCAGGAATATATTCGGCACATTGAACCGGAACTCCGACTTCTTTTTTCTTATCAATCATTAAAACACTAAGTTGCTCACGGGCAATATTCCAACCGGTTATTGAGCCTGCAGGTCCGGCACCGATAATTAAAACATCATATTCCATCAAGCACCTTCTTTAGTAATTTCAAATTCAAACTTGTCTGATTTTCAAATTTGCCCTTATAGGCAAATGCCGCCTTGCCTAAATCATAGCAGGTTTCGTTATTTATGTCAAGGAGTATTGCAGGAATACCTGCAGATTCAAATTTATTTTGATGCTTTATATAAAATTGTTCGCAGCAACATCCAATATATGCTGTTGCCTTTTCCCTTTTTAATTTTCTCAGTTTTGATATTAAGTTTTCAAAACTTGTTACGGTAATTGGTTTTATGTTTGATGCGATCGCAAATCTATAGGCGTCGCCTACTGTGCATTCATCACACATTTCGCATAGGTCTTTATACCGGTAAGAACACTTGGTTGATTTGGCACAATAGGGGAGAAGTAGATAATTAGGCTTTTGTTTGAGAATTTCTTCGTAAGTGCCATTGACAAGAAATATATGATTTGATTGTTCGGGAGGAATACCAAGTTCTATTATCTTCAGTTTTTCAAAGAGACCATCAATGATTCTTATGAAATCCGTAATCTTTGCATCTGGTATAAATAAATTATTCTGATTCTGAAAATGTTCTTTTATTTTCTGAATTATCATTTCTTTCTCAAGGGGTATTTCCTTAAATAATGCTTCAAGGTCAAATACCGCCCGTCTTGGATAAGCAAAGAAATCACCCATAAATATTGCGGTCTGAATTCTTTTGCGGCGCATATTCAATGTAAAGAACGCCTTTATTCTCCCCGCCTTGGTCAAACGTGTAATATAGAGCACTGGTTGTTCAGAAATTGGTGTTCTGACTTTATATATCCAACTATTTGAACGGAATCTCTCTAAATATGTTGGGAGTAATCTTAATTCAAGTTCTGTCAAATTTGATTTTATTAATTTTGCACCAAAATATTTTTCAAAGCTTTTTGTAATCAATTCCTTAAGGAATTTAATATCGGGTGTATAACCGAGTTCCCATTTTATACAGGTGACCCTTTGTTTCAAAGAATCAATTTCATGTCTTTTCAATTTTTCAATCGGAATACGGAGCGTCCGTAACATTGTATCAACATCAAAATCAACGAGGAGGGTACCTTGGAATAAAAAAGCATTATTCCAATCCGTACCACCTGTGCCGGATATCTTCCGTCCATTCACTTCTATATCATTTCTACCTCGGAAATTTGCGTTTATGCCGAGTTGCTTTAGTGCATTGATCACTGGTATGGAAAGTTTTCTGAATAACTCCGTATTAGGAAGTGGGTGATCAAAAAAATCTTTGCTAGCTATAATTTCCCAGCCGATTTGTGTTCTGTCAAAATATATTGCACCACCTCCAGTGAGGCGGCGATTTATATCAACACCAATCTTATTACAATGATCAATTCTGATTTCCTGTTCCACGGATTGATGATAACCGACTAGTGCAGCAGGCGGATTGAATTGTAATACCCTCAAGGTATTCGGTATTTGATCTTTTGCACATAATTTAAGGAGCATTTCGTCGATAGCGATATTTTCAGCTGCCGTTAAAACCCCAGTATCAAGGAAACGCCACTCTTTATTAAACATCAGTATTTCCCCCGGGAAATTGAAAGAACAATACCGATTCCAATGAAGCAGGCAAGCAGTGAAGAGCCGCCATAACTAACAAAGGGCAGAGGAACACCAGTAATAGGTAATATCCCGATTGTCATACCCATATTGATAAATGTCTGATACAAAAACCATGATAGCATTCCAATTACTACAAGACTCAAGAATCTGTTCTTCGTCTCACGGGCAATATGTAGCAGTTTTCTGAAGAGAAGAATATAAAGGAAAATCGTGATGAGAATACCAATTATGCCAAACTCTTCGCAGATGCAGGAGAAAATAAAATCGGTATGTCGTTCTGGAAGAAATTCCAATTTTTTTTGAGTACCGGATAGAAATCCTTTACCAAATAATTGCCCTGAACCGATAGCAATCTTTGATTGTATTGACTGCCAGGACATACCTTTTGGGTCAATCCAGGGTGAGAGAAAGGTGATTATTCTTTTCTGCTGATATGATTTTAGTGAATGCCAGATAACTGGAGTAGTGAGTCCGATAATTGGGTTGGCAACAAGATGATACAATATCTCCGTGAGTCTTTTCCTTGTATACACAAAAACGCCAAACAACAGCATAAAACCAAGCCAAATATAGATTGAAAAACTGGTAACTGCGGCAATAATTGGGGAGAAGAATATTACGATTTTCGAGATTGGCATACCTGCCCAGAAGAGCATCAAACACATTA
>JBDRWH010000014.1:8669-20935 GCA_039802325.1 Caldifarciminota bacterium | reverse complement strand
TGAATGAATTTATCGCCTTATCCCGGTCATTGAGTGCCTCATAAGCAATGCCAAAATTATAATATAATTTGGGTTCGCGGTTATTTAGTTTTTGCGCCTTTTTCAACGCCTTTATTGCTTCTTCATATTTCTGGCTCAGGATATAGAATTCCGAGAGTTCTAACAGGTCTTTGTAATCATCATTCATAATTTTTCAATCTTGTTTAGATCCTTATACTTTCCAAGAAGAACAAGAACATCACCTTGCAAAATTTCATCAGAACCACCCGGTCCTATGACGATTTCTTCCTTGAAATCAGGCGAACCATCAGGTTTTGTATAAGGCATTTTTCGTTTGATTGCCATTACGCTGACGCCGAATTTTTCCCTTAATTTGAGTTCAATCAGGGTCTTGTCACAAAATTTCCTTGGTGCGACAATCTCTAATATTCCATATTCTGTAGATAGTTCAATATAATCAAATATCTTTGGACTGGCAAGGCTTTCCGCAAGCTTTTCACCCATTTCCTTTTCAGGAAAGATAATTCTATCAGCGCCCACCTTGCTGAGAATTTTGGCGTGGAGCTCATTGTGTGCCTTCACAATCACCTGTTTTATACCGAATTCCTTGAGAATTAATGTTACCATTATGCTGTCTTCAATATTCTCTCCAATACTGACGATCGCAGTATCAAATTCCTTTATACCCAATTCCCTTAATGCCCGTTCATCGGTTGCGTCCACAACCACTGCCTGTGAAACGATGCCTTCTATTTCTTTTACCCTTTCTTCGCTTCGGTCAACAGCCAGAACTTCAAAATTTTTCTCAGTAAGTGCCCGGGCAATACTTGAGCCAAATCTACCTAAACCAATAACAACAAACTGTTTCATATTACTCTCTATTTTGCAGTAAATCCTGTGGTGGAGTTAGACTCCTCACTAAAATATAGACAAATATTAGCAATTTCTGTCATTTGTCTTAGCATATTATATTATATTCATTTACAAAGAAATGTCAATAGGCTTACAATATCACAAATCTGACACGAAAATGATTTTTAACCGATTACAATAGATTCTTCAGGGTAGGAAAAATCCAATGGATGGGGTTTTATTAGGGCACTGCCAAGTGTTAAGGTACCGACCCTGCCAATAAGCATTACGAAAATAACAATCAGTTTGCTTATGACAGAGAAATCAAAGGCATAACTGCAACCCGGATGGATACCTGAGCCTAAAGATAATCCGACAGTTCCAAAAGCAGAGAATATTTCAAACACTAATTTCACAGGGTCAGGCTGGTCAAGCAACATAATAACGAAGAAGGCAATCAGAATTGATGAAAAGGATAGAGACATCAGCAAAAAAGAACGCATTGCTTGTTCTATAGGGATCCTCTTTTTCATTGCTGTAACATCGTTTCTATACCTGCCATATAACAATTCTTTGATCCACATAAGTAATAGGGTAAAAGTTGAAGTTTTTATACCTCCGCCAGTTCCTCCGGGCGAGGCGCCAATAAACATCAATATGACTAACAAAAATATTGTAACTGGAGAAAATAAAGAAATATTTACAGTATTAAACCCTGCGGTTCTTGGCGCAATTGCCTGGAAAATGGAATGGACTATTTTCATGGACAGGGGATATTGAACTAAACTTCTCTGTTCTTCATTGAAAAAGATAAAAACAGTGCCAAGAATTATCAAAACAAGCGTTGTGTATAATACAATTTTTGTGTGGACTGATAAATCCTTCCTGAGTCTTTTTATCAAAACATAGTAAATATCTGATATCACAACAAAACCAATGCCGCCGGTGACAATCAATAGTGCAGAAACCACAGGTACTGCCCAGGAATCACTGAATAATGCTAAATTCTCTGAAAAAGTTGAAAACCCTGCATTACAGAAGGCAGAAATTGAATGAAATATAGCATGCCCCGCTGCAGTTGTAGTTCCGAATTTCTGTCTGAAACAAAAATACAAAAGTATTGCGCCGATTATTTCTACTACTGCAGTTATTCTAAAAATCCGCCAGGCAAATCGCATCAAGTTATCATAGCTAAGGATGTTTATTGATTCTTTGAAAAGCATTCGGTCCCGGAGAGAGATCTTTTTGCCCAAAAAGAAGAAGAATGATGTAGAAAGGGTCATATAGCCCAGACCCCCAATCTGTATTAGCAAAAGGATTATCAATTTACCCCATATCGTGAAATCAACTGCGGTATTTTTCACAATCAAACCCGTGACACACAATGCTGATGTTGCAGTGAAAAAGGAATCAATAATTGATATGCTGTTGGTTGTTGAAAATGGTAAACAAAGCAAAGCTGTGCCGATAACAATTATAGTAATATATCCAAAAACCAATATCCTTGCTGGATTTATTTCTCTTTTCTGATTCATTTTTTCCCTTTCGCAGTCTTCTTTAATCCGGCTTTTGAACCTTTTTGTGCAAGTTTGTTCGCAAGGCTATTTTCCTTTCGTGAAACAATCTTCAGGTCAATTCTTGCAAATTGATTTAGCAAATTCCTTGCTCTCTTCGCGAGAATCTGGATATGCGGTTCTTTTATTCGGTATTCACCCATCAGTTGTTTATACACAAATTCTGAATCAAGACGAATCTCAGCCGCAAAGAACTGATTATTAAGCAACCATTTTAATGCATGTATAAGGGCTTCGTATTCTGCGACATTATTGGTGGTAATGCCAATATATCGGGAAATTTGTGCAAGTGGTTCCTCTACATTTTGTCCGTTACATATAACCACACCAATACCTGAAGGTCCTGGGTTGCCCCGAGAAGAACCATCAATACATACCACTACACTCTCATTCTCCATAGATAAGAATCCGACCACAGGAATCACAGAGCAAAACCTTGTTTTTCTTTTTCAATTCATTCAGCGCCTGCGGTGTTATATTTGAATAACACCCTGTACATATACCATCATCCGAAACAATGCAGATTGCCCGATCGCGTGCATTTTTTATTCTTTCATAAATTTTTCTTACTTCCTCAGGCAATTTCAGACTTTCATCCTGAAACATATTTCTTTTGATGTCCTGATCATTAACAATATTAGTTTTTTGTTCTTCAAGAACTTTAATCTCACGGGTTCTTTGTTCAATATAGGCATTCGTTTCCTTTTCCATAGCGCCGATAGAGTTTTTCAATTTTTCTTCTTCTTCAAGTAGACTTATCATTTCTTCTTCTACTTGCAAACGTTCATTCTTCAGAAATTCAATTTCCTTCAGAATTGCCCTGTATTCTTCGTTGGTTTTTACGGAATGGATCTGTTGATTCAGCTTGTTCACCTTTGTTTCGTTTTCAGCAATATCACCCTCTTTCATTTTGTATAATTTTTTGATCTCGGTCAAACGATTTCTTGTCTGGCTCAATTGGCTATTTTTATTTTCTATTTCCTTTTGAAGTTTGGAAATTTTCTCCGGGATGTTCTTTAGTAGTTGTTCGTTCTTTTTTATGTCCTCATCAAGGTCCTTTATTTTTCGCAACCTTTCCAGGACCTCTTCCATCCGGGTTACCTCGCTGTTCTCTGCTCCAGGTTCCATATGCTATCGTTTTTTACAGGAAGCAAGCTCTTAACCTTAATAATCATTCTGACATTTGGCATCTGGAATTGGGTATTTGCACCAAAAATGGGCGGTACCCGACTTGAACGGGTGGCCTCCTGCATGTCAAGCAGACGCTCTAACCAGGACTGAGCTAACCGCCCCGAGATTTGCATATTCTATTTTACAGAAAAACAGCAAAAAGTCAATCCTTTGTATTTATTTGATATTCTGCAACACTTCTGCCCTGTTGAAAAATATTCTATTTTGTAATGGTACATCAATTACCAATTTCTATCTTAACAGTTTCATTATCTCCTATATGGCATAAGAATACAATGGTTCTCTTGCGCGTTGAAAGTTCTTCAAATACCTGTTTTTCAAAACTAAAGACCTCACGCCATACACCGTCAACCATGACCCGTTTTGGAACAGTTTTGTTGTTCCTGCCTGAATACCACTCAACATCTTTTTCTTCTAAAACCTTCATTTTCTACCTACTTCTTCTACCTACTTCCTACTACTTACTACATACTATTCCTTTAATCCACTTCGTGCATAGGATTCCATAATCTGACGCTGGACAAAGAAATATAGAATTATCAAAGGCAGGGTCGTGAATGTGGATGCTGCACAAAGTAGGGGATAATTAGTTGATTCTGCCTGGGCAAAATAAGCAAGACCAGTCTGAATTGTTCGCATTGAATCTGAATGGGTAACAATCAAGGGCCATAAGAAAGAATTCCAGTTTGTTACGATCTCAAAAATTCCGATTGCCACAATCACTGGTTTTGATAATGGAAGCACGATATACTTGATTATCTGCCAGTGGTTCAGTCCATCTATTCTTGCAGCATCAAAAAGTTCCTGTGGCAGAGATTTGAAATGCTGGCGTAACAAGAAAATAGCAAAGATATTAACGCCCCAGGGAATTATCAAAGCAAAAAATGTATCAATAAATTTTAATCTGCTCAAAATCACATAAGATGGTGCAAGATATACAGGCATAGGTATCATCATCATTGCCAAGAATAGGGTAAAGAGAAATTCTCGACCATGAAAGTTTAGCCGCGCAAAAGCATACGCAGATAAAACTGTAGTAAAATAGACTAGCAAAACCGCACCAGTTGTCATAATGATTGTATTGATAAAGTATCTTGTAAAATCAACCTGCCTGAATACCTCCAAGAAATTGCTAAATGCAATGGTTCTGGGAACAATCGTCGGTGGAAATCTCAATGCTTCATCCTGGGTCTTGAGGGATGTTGATACCATCCAGAAAAAAGGCAAGATCATCCAGATAGCGCCGAAAAGTAAGATAATGTGAATGAATTTCCTATTCATAGTAAACCCTCTGCTCAAAAAACTTTTGCTGGAATTTGGTAAGTGTGAAGACAATGATAAAGATGACAAAAGCGATGGCATTTGCATAACCCAAGTTCCATAGACGGAATGACTGTTCGTAGAGATAGTATACAGCAAGACTTGTTGTTCCCAATGGGCCACCTGGAGGCTGGGTCATTACATATACCGGAGTGAAGGTATTAAATGCGCTGATTGACTGCGTAATCAGAAGATAAAATATTGTCGGGGAAAGAATAGGAATTGTAATATGCCAGAATAATTGCCATCCTTTAGCACCATCAATTTTTGCCGCCTCATAGTATTGGACAGGGATGTTTTGAAGTCCGGCAAGACAGATGATTATGCTATAACCAAGGTTGTGCCATATTGCCATTATCATCAGGCAACAAAGAGCAATAGATGGTCCGGCAAGAAATCCAGATAATTGAATATTGAAGATTAATTCAAAAATTCCCCTTGAATCATTGAGCCATTTTAGCCCTTCTATCCCTAACATGCCAAAAATGGCATTGAAAATACCCCGGTCAGGATTGAATATCCATCGCCAGACCACACTTATTGCAACAATAGAAGTGACGACTGGTAAATAATAGACTGTCCTGTAGACGCTCCGCGCCCTGATTTTCTGGTTTAAAAAATAAGCAATTGCTATAGAAAAGATAATGGTCAAAGGTACAACCCCAAGGACATACCAAAATGTATTTAGCAATGACTGATAGAATTTTGGGTCAATCAGAAGTCGGTAGTAATTCTTGAACCAGATAAATTTCAAGGGTCCGGCAATGGACCAATTATACAAACTCATTCCAATTGCCTGGAGGATTGGATAGAATCTAAAGATTAGAATTATTATTACTGCAGGCGCAAGGAACAAATATGCAACCTTATCATATTTTGTATTCACCTCTAATGATACTCTAATAATATGCCTTGTCAATCTTTTTCAATTGGCTACATTGAACACAACTTTTGTAATAGTGATCTATATCAAATTTAATGCAATAGTAGATTACCGTTAGAAACCACTTGAAATTTAGTGAAAAATTTCTATAATTTAGCATGCCCAGAGTTTTACATTCCAATGACCCAAGAATCCCTGAAAATGTTGAACTGATAAAAATAAATGATCGGCAGATTTCTGATATGCTTGATTATTGTTTTTACAATGACGATTCAAAATACAGAAAATTCTTGATATTGGCTAAGGGAAAGAAAAAAATAGTAGATATCAGACCAAATGAAAATATTCATCTAGTCTTTGACGAGCCCCGATACAGAAAATGTGAAAATGATTGTGATTATTGCTTTATCAAAGGGCTGCCAGGAGGGTTAAGAAAAGAACTGTATTTTCAGGATGATGATTATCGACTGTCATTTCTTTTCGGCAATTTTATTAGTCTCACCAATCTAAAAAATAGTGATATAAAACGCATAAGACAATTACGTCTCTCACCGTTGTATATATCGGTCCATTCAACAAATCCGGAATTGCGCATAAAGTTATATAAGAATGAAAAGGCAGGACTGATTATGGAACAATTGAAGAAACTTGTTGATGCGAATATCCAGATTCATTGTCAGATTGTTGTCATTCCGGGATTGACCGATGGTATGAATGTGGAAAATACGATAAATGATCTCGCTCAATTATTCCCTATGGTCTGTTCTGTTGGCGTTGTGCCGGTAGGCAGGACAAAATTTTTGCGCCGAATTCCTGTCTTGAACAGGAAACTCTGTCGCAGAATTGTAAAAAAAATAATGCAGGTGCACAGGTCTTTTAGAAAAAGATTCAAAAAAGGATTTGTCTATCTTGCTGATGAATTTTTCATAAAATCAGGTTTGCCCATACCAGGAAAAGCATACTATGATGATTTTTGCCAGTATGAAAATGGTATTGGCATGGTGAGACAATTGATTGATGAGGTTGATTCATTGAAGCATAAGAATAAGATCTCTGGTAAATTTCTTTTTATTACGGGTAGACTTGCCTATCCATATATCAATTACCTTAGGGAAAAATTGATTAACAAAAAGGTAGACATTGATATACTGGAAATAAGAAACAGATTTTTTGGTGATACCGTAACAGTGTCTGGGCTACTTGTAGGAAGGGATATTCATAATGCAATCAGGGGATTAGAAAAGAAATATGACCGCATTATTCTTCCGCCAAATTGTGTAAATGATAATGGGAAATTCCTTGATGATTGTGTGTTCAACAACAGGTATTTTGTCGCACCCTATTCAATTAAAGAATTGGTTCTATGCCTACAGTAGCAATTGTTGGAAGAAAGAATGTGGGTAAGTCATCTATCTTTAACCGGCTGGTAGGAAAAAGGCTCAGTATTGTTCATAAAACACCTGGTGTAACCAGAGACAGGATATATGGTGAAGTAACCTGGCGGGGCAGGATTTTCAACTTGATTGATACAGGTGGTTTTTTCCCGGAGGAAAAAAATATTCTTGCCGGAAAGATTATGTATCAAATTGAACTGGCATTAAAACAGGCAGATGTGATCTATTTTGTTGTAGATAGTAGAACCGGATTAATGGCTTCGGATCAAGAGATTGCCAATACTCTGCGCGGTCTTAATAAACCCGTTTTGCTGCTGGTGAATAAGATCGACAATAAATCACAGGAATCAATGATTTTTGATTTTTATAGATTGGGATTTGAGAAAATTTTTGCAGTATCAGCAGAAGCTGGGATTGGTCTTGGTGAGGTGCTTGATGAAACAATGAAGCATATTCCAGTAGTGCGATTGAAAAAGGGCTCTCGTATAATAAGAACTGCAATTCTGGGAAGACCAAATGCGGGTAAGTCAACCCTTCTTAACACAATTATCAAAGAAGAAAGGGCAGTTGTTGATGAAGAACCCGGTACAACAAGGGACCTGGTCAATGCAAGGTTTGTATACAAAGACATGGAGATTGAAATCATTGATACCTATGGACTGAAAAGGCGTTCCCGTGTAAAAGAACCAATTGAATTCTATTCAATGATGAGGGTCATCCATATTATTGATGAAATTGATATAGGCATTATTCTTTTTGATGCAAGTCAGGGTGTGGTCAATGAAGATTTTCACATTGTATCCTTGTTATTATCCAAGGCAAAGGGCATGGTAATTGCACCTAACAAGGTTGACTTGGTTAACAAGAAAGATTATAATAGATTGGTGAATTCTACCAGGGAGTCATTCAGATTTGTGGATTTTGTGCCGATAATTCCAATTTCGGCAAAGAGTAGCACAGGAGTTGATAAACTATTGCAGGGAGTGATTGATGTTTATGCAGAACTCAATAAAGTAGCAGATAGAAGCATAGTGAAAAAACTCCCCTCAATGCTGAAACCGCCACCAGATGGAGAGATACTGAAAATAAGCCAGATTGGAACAAAACCACCATTATTTCAAATTCAAACCAATACGCCATTAAAAGAAAACTATATCCAATATTTACGTAGTTCACTTAGAGATTATTTTGGTTATGCGGGTGTGCCATTGTTGATAAAAACAATGATTATGAAATCAGGTGTGAGATGAATATAACAAAGATTTTATTATCTCTCATAATTGGTATCCTGTTCGGAATCATACCGTTTTCTTATTTGTTAGGAATCTTGAAAGGTGTGGATTTGAAAAAGACTGGTAGCGGTAATATTGGAGCAACGAATCTTGGTCGTTCCCTTGGTTTATCATATTTTATTATTGGATTTCTGCTTGATGGCATTAAAGGATTGGTTCCTGTTTTGATTGCTCAACACTACAACCTTGTACAGGGTTTTGCTGGCGCAGGTGCAATACTAGGGCATGTTTTCAACCCGTTCTTTGGTTTCAAGGGTGGGAAAGGTGTTTCTACAACCATTGGCGTTGCCTTAGGAATTGTACCCACACCATTTCTGATTTCCCTTGTTGTCTGGTTGATTGTCTATCTTGGCACCTATTTTGTATCAGTTGCATCAATCAGCCTGGCAATAGTCTTGCCCATTACTACATTTCTTTTTGGTAAAACAGGATTGGTTGAGAAAATATTGATATTGGCAATCAGTATTCTTATCA
The DNA here is from genome assembly GCA_039802325.1 of Caldifarciminota bacterium. GTDB lineage: Bacteria > Hydrothermota > Tepidihabitantia > SM23-42 > JAOAFX01 > JAOAFX01. The sequence continues at coordinate 11,955 of JBDRWH010000014.1, read as the reverse complement.
TATTTTCGCATCGTTCAAATATTAAAAGATTATTCAATAAGACAGAGCCAAAGACATTTTTCTGGGGCAAAAAATGAATATTTCAATTCTTGGTTGCGGGAACTGGGGTTCAGTATTTGGAATTATTCAAGATAAGAACGGACACCAAATCAAAATCTGGGAATATGATAAAGAACGGGCAATAGCTGTTCAGCGAACGAGGGACAACAGGCCGTTTCTCTTCAAGTACAAGATTCCTCGGTCAATCTATGTTGACTGGAGACTTGACTATGTAATAAAAGATAGCGAACTCGTAGTCTTTGCTTTACCCTGTCAGGTCTTGAGGACAGTATTGAAAGAAATGAGTAAGTTGAGGATTGCAAAGTTAGATTTCTTAAGCCTGATTAAGGGAATTGAAATAAGAACTCTTCAGTTGCCATCAACAATCATCAGAAAAGAATTGCAAATTCACGAATGCTTTGTTCTTTCTGGCCCCTCAATTGCTAATGAAGTCATTAGGGAGGAGCCGACCGCAGTCACGCTTGCAGGTACAGATAGGAAAAAAATGAAGGAACTCCAGCAGGAACTTTCCACAAAAAATTTGAGGATATATGACTGTGAAGACGCACTTGGTGTTGAAATCGGCGGAGCAGTGAAAAATGTCTTGGCAATTGCCTGTGGCATAAGCGATGGTCTTGGTTTTGGTGTTAATGCAAAAGGTGCGCTTATTGCCCGGGGTATATTGGAGATACAACGACTTGGTGAAAAAATGGGTGCAAATCCAAAAACATTCTATGGATTGTCTGGATTGGGTGATCTGATAACAACTTCTTTTAGTGAAGAATCCAGAAATCACATAGTTGGCAAAATGCTTGGTCAGGGTAGAAGTTTTGAGGAAATAAGAAGTCGTCTGGTCATGGTGGCTGAAGGTGTTCCTACAGCAAAGGCGGTTATGAAGCTGGCAAGAAAATATAATGTGGATATGCCCATATCAAAGGTTGTCTACGATATTTTGTATAAGGGGAAATCACCAATCCAGGGATTGGGAAGTTTAATGATGAGACCATTAAAAAATGAGTAATATTTGTTGCCCATCAAAATAAGGAGGAAAGATGGATGAAAAGGATTTTTATTCAATAAAAGAGGTGGCAGAAATGCTGGGAATACCTACTTATGTCTTGCGCTACTGGGAGAAAGAGTTCCCAATGCTGAAGCCACACCGAAACAGATTGGGCAGGCGGTTTTATTCAAAAAAGGATATTGAAATTGCGAGAATGATAAAGGTGATACTTTATGAACAGGGATATACAATCGCCGGCGCCAAGAAAAAACTCGCTACGATCACTGAAGGACCGGAGCAATTGGCATTACCCCTGCGAGATACAATGAAGATTGTGAAAGAAGTAAAAGAAGAATTGAAAGAGATTCGCTCAAAACTTAAGTGATCTTTTGAAAAGCCTGTAAATATTTAAAAATCAAGAAATTCTTTTTTTAACTTTCTCCAGTCGTTCAATAACTGAACCATTAATGGTACAAAGCTATCAATCGTTCTGTTGATTTCAGGGGAAATATCATCGCCAAAATTGAGTTTTTTTGGCTCAATTCCGAGTACTATAACCCTGGTTGGAATTGTTTGTTCCAGAAATTTCACAAACATTGATAATGGTAGTCTATGTGTAGAGATATCATCAAACTGAATCTGTGCTGGATTGACCAGATAAATGGTTCCTGGTTTTTTGCCACTAATGCAAGCATCAATTATAATTGTAAGAGTGGGCTGGAATTTTCTGATATTCCCTGAAAAATTTTCTGGTGTCTCACCACCATTGATTAATAACAAATTCCTGAACTTCCGTTTTTTCAATCTGGACGATAGCATCGTGAGTATTAGTGGTCCTGCTGTATCATCTCCCCTTTTTGCATTGCCCACAGCGAGAATGCATATTTTCTTGGCGTCCTTGATTTCTCTTCTTAATACCCCTTTCCACTGAACTGGCATTTGAAATTATAAAACTAAAAAGGAAAAAATCAAGAGCAAAGGATGAATTAATTGAAAATATTCCTTGACAACCATAAATATATGATTATAATAATATGACTATGAAAAGAGACTATACAATAATCGTTATTGGAAGAAAGAATTTTCTTAAAGCCATTTCTCTTTCAAGTCGAACCCTTTTTTCAATAGTGATAATTTTTGCAATTATTATGATAAGTGCTCTATTTCTCTTTATCCACAATACGCACGTGTCAATTACTGAGATAAAACAGAACATCGCTGAGGAACAGCATCGTGAATACCTTGAAAGAATAAATCAGCTAAAAACCTTAATAGCTGACCTAAAAAGCCGACTGAATAGCCAGATAGCTATTGATAACAAACAACGTAATTTCTTGCAGGTTGCCTTAGTGCACCCGGATGTTTGGTCAATGGGTATTGGCGGAAGGGAGAGTTCTCCAAGGACAAATGACCTATCGGTCTATGATTCAAAAATCCTCAATGAATTGTATGAATCCATTGACGTTCTCAAAGGGCAAACCAAACTAAGACAAATGAGTCTTCAGGAATTAGAGGGTAGATTAGAACAAAAGTTTGATGTCTGGCGACATATCCCTTCTATCAACCCGGTTCCCGGTGCCGAAATAAGTTCTGGTTTTGGTTATCGGGTTGATCCATTTGAAAAAGATGTGCGGATGCACGAAGGTGTTGATTTTAGTGCATCACGAGGTACACCGGTATATGCTACTGCAGAAGGAATTGTTGTCTATGCTGATTGGAATATGGGTTATGGATATGTGATTGATATTGACCATGGCTATGGCTTTGTGACTCGGTATGCACACCTTTCAAAAATTTTAGTTAAGGAAGGTGAATTAGTAAAGCGTGGACAGGTCATCGGCAGGGTTGGTGCAACAGGCCGGGCTGTTTGCTCTCATCTTCACTATGAAGTTCATGTTGCGGGCATAAAAGTCAATCCGACAAAATATGTTGATTTCAAAAATGTAGTCTTTGACTGAAATAAGATTTTTTCAACATCCGTATACCTAATCAATGTTTGATCTAATATGAATGAAATTATTGGAATGATACTTGCTGGTGGTCGGGTTGATGAACTCCTAACACTGACTGAAAAAAGACCCAAGGCCGCAGTACCAGTATTTGGTATCTACCGATTTATTGATTTTGTCCTAAGCAATATGATGCGTTCCCGGATTGATAATGTCGGTGTTCTTTCTCAATTCAGACCCTATAGCCTAATGCGTCACATTGGGACTGGAGAACACTGGGATTTTATTGGCAGGAAAC
>JBDRWH010000014.1:378-8659 GCA_039802325.1 Caldifarciminota bacterium | reverse complement strand
GCATAAGAATATTGCCACCTTATAAGGGAATAAAAGAATCTGATTGGTATCGGGGAACTGCGGATTCGGTTTACCAGAATATATCTTTCATAGAAGAATTCAAACCGCAATATGTCATAATCGCAGCAGCTGATCATATCTACCAATTGGATTACAGGAAGGTTCTGGCATTCCACAAAGAGAAACACGCAGATGTGACAGTATGTTTTACAAAATCAAAATTGAAAAACCCCTGGTTTGGATATGGAATTATAGGAAAAAATGGAGAGCTGGTTGCCTATGAAGAGAAACCTGAAAAATCTCCCTCTGATTGGGTTTCTATGACGGTCTACATTTTCCGCACCGAATTGCTCTTTGATTCGCTCAAGCAGAATGCCAATGCTGAATCTCACGAATTCGGGCGAGATATAATTAGCAATTTGCCAGGCAAGTGTGCAATTTATGCTTATAAGTTTAATGATTACTGGTCATATGCCAGGACAGTTGATATGTATTATCAGACAAATATGGAACTACTTAATGGGAAAGTAAATTTGAACCAGTGGCAGGTCTGTACAAACTTAATTGAAGGCTGTGCTTTGAAAGATCGTATACCAGCAAGAATAGAAGGTCAGGTTGTGAATTCATATATTAGTGATGGTTGTATCATAAAGGGCACAGTGATCAATTCTATTCTTTCGCCGGGTGTGGTCGTGGAAAAGAATAGCGAAATAATCAATTCAGTTATTTTTCATAACACAGTAATAAGGAAAAATGCCAAATTGAAAATGGTTATTTGCGACAAAATGTGTGATATTGGCGAATCTGCGGAAATCGGAACCTTTGGTGCAGAAATTCCCTCAAAGGAATTTACAAATCTTGTGGCCGGAGGTATAACAGTATTAGGCAAAGAGACAAAAGTCGCATCAAGAGCGAGAATTGGCGCAAACACGGTTATCTATTCAGGAAAATTTGTAGGCCAGGGAGAAATTGCACCGGGAAGTGTTATAAGATGAAAAAGGATATTATTGCATTACTTCTTGCTGGCGGTGTAGGTTCGCGTTTGAGCATCCTTGCGAAACTGCGCGCTAAACCTGCGATACCATTTGGGGGAATCTATAGGATTATTGATTTTACAATGAGTAATATCGCCAATTCAGGTATTGATGTGGTCGGTGTATTAACCCAATATAAGCCACTTTCTTTGATGGAGCATATTGACAATGGCAGACCATGGGACCTTTTCGGAAAGACAAGACTTGTTGAGATATTGCCGCCCAAGACCGGTGAAGAAATATCTGATTGGTACAAAGGTACTTCTGATGCAGTATTTCAGAATCTTGGATTTATTGAAGATTTTTCTCCGGAAATGGTGCTGGTTGTTTCTGGAGACCATATCTATTATATGGATTATAATACTTTGATAACATGTCACAAAAACAACAAAGCTGACGTAACGATAGGATTGATCCGTGTTCCGATGAGACAGGCACACCATTTTGGAATTGCCAGTATTGATAGGAATGGCAGGGTGGTTGATTGGGCGGAAAAACCCAGAAAGCCAAAATCCAATCTTGCTTCAATGGGAATATATGTGTTCAATGCACGAATGCTCAAAACTGCATTGCGAGAATCAGCCAGAAAAGGTGGTACAGATTTTGCTAAAGATGTCATTCCTTTGTTATTGAAAGAGAAAAAGAGGATTTTTGGTTGCGAATTCAATGGCTACTGGCGCGATGTGGGCACAATAGATGCATACTGGAACTGTAATATGGATTTGCTGAAACCGGATTCTGGATTGAATATGGAGAATTGGAATATAAGAACCAATCTTTTTTCCCGCGGTGAAATTGGCGCAAAGCCATCTGCTTATATTGGAAAAGATGCCCGGATCATAAATTCGCTTGTATCCTCAGGCTGTATCATTGAAGGAACAGTTAAATACTCTATAATTTCGCCTGGAGTAATTATTGAGAGGGGCGCCCGTGTAATTGACTCTATTATCTTTCACAATACGATCATAAGAAAAAATGCCTTTCTCAATAGAGCAATTGTTGATAAGAATGTAAAAATTGGTGCTAATGTAAATATCGGCTCAGGAAGACTAAGACCCAACATTACTCTCGGTATGAATCTATCAACAGGTATTACAGTGATTGGCAAAAATACGATCATTACAGACAGGGTTGTAATTGGCAAAAACTGCATCATATCTTCAAATTTGAATTTTAGTAAAACTAAAACAAAGTACATACAGCCTGGTTCAACAGTTTAATAAAAGGGTTGTGGATAGAACACTTTTTGGGGGTTATTACTGGACGGAGTATAGACTGCAGAATGAAGCAAGTCTTATCTCATATAACTGCCTGCATTTATATCTATTGTACAACCAGTAGCATGGTCCATAAGTCCACTTGCGAGAAATAAAATGGTGGGCGCCACATCCTTAGGCGTTGTCAATTCATTAAGTGCAAGGTGGTCAATGATAGATTTTGTGCCAAAATTTCTAATGTAGTGATCAATCATTCTTGTTTTTACAAATCCCGGGGCAACCGCAAAACATTTGATGTTGGCTTTGCCATATTCTTTGGCAATAGTTCTGCTTAGAGTAATCAACCCACCTTTGGCTGCACCATAAGCCCAGTGGTCTTTATCTTCGCCGCGAAATGCAGCACGCGAAGAAACATTTATGATTCTGCCACCTCCGGATTTAAGAAAATGTCTGACTGCCTCGCGACACAAAATAGCCACTGATGTCAGATTAATATTCATGGTTCGATACCATTCTTTTAGCCATCTATCAATACTCTTGTCAATGTGAGATGATTAATAAATACCAGCATTGTTAATCAAAACATCCAATTGTCCATATGTTTTCAAGACATTTCTTATCAAATCTACACACCTTTTTGGGTTGGACAAATCAGCCTGGAAAATCAACGAATGATTACCAGAATTTTTTGCCAACTGCATTGCATATTTTCTATCCTTGTGATAGTGAATTGCTATTGTTGCACTGGATTGCGCAAGTAATCTAACTGAAGCTGAACCTATACCACCAGTGGCACCGGTTACAAGAATAACTTTGCCTTTTAAGTCAATCTTCATGCATTTCAAATATATCTAAATAAAATTGATAATCAAGAGGTAAATGAAAATCAACCCACGGACAGTTGACTTTATCTGTTTAATGGTTATAATTTGATTTGTAGAGAAGGAAGTGTTATGTGAATAGATATTTGGCTTTTGTATCATTAGTATTAGTAATAGTTGCCTGTGCTTCAAATATTCTTGGTGCAAAGTATTATAGACTACTGGAAAAGGAACGGCCATTGTATTTAGGATTGAAAGGAATTGACTCGGTTGCGGCTGACACCTACCTGAGACTATCATCTTCAACAGAGAGAAGTATTTTTTATGATCGATTCTGGCAGGGCAGAGATAATGAACGGGAAGAATTTGAAAGGCGCGCAGAATATGCGTTCAAAGAATTTGGTAGATACGCACCTTTGACTGACGAACGAATACCCACTTATGTGAAATATGGAAATCCAACAAGGCGCTATGTCATAACACCTGAGAAGAAAGTTGGCATTGTAACAAAAGAATTTGTCAGACCTGCGGAAATATGGACATATAAGAACGAAGGAATTGAATTTGATTTTGTTAGATTGACCCGTGCTTATAAAATAGTCGCGTTGAGTCAATTTGGAGATAACCTTGTCGTTCCTTTTCTAAAGGATGATACAACACATACTCCGTATATGGATATTGTTGTATCAGGAGAGTTAGATTTTGATGTTTCGTTTGGCCGTTTTAGACAACGTAAAGATTTGGTCCGGCTTGAGGTTTACGCACAGATTAGAATGGAAAATTCAGGGGACTGCAGAATGTTACGGAGATTAAATGTTTATAATCAGCTGGATAGTCTTGTAATAGAAAAAACTAATACAGTAATTCCTCATGATGGTGATCATGAAGGTTTTTACGATGAAATAAATCTCTGGCTTGCTCCGCAGAAGTATTTGGTAACTATTGAGTACATTGATCTGGAATCAAAAAACGGGAGCAAGAAGGAATTTTCCATTGATTTGCTTGATTACAAAGATGATGCAAAAAAGATCAGTGACCTTGTTTTTGCAAAACCAATTGATGATGCCTGGGTTGAGGATAAGTTTTTCAAACCAGTCGGACGGGTTATACCCCTTGTAAAACCATTACTTCAGGTGTCAACACCTTTCTATGTCTATCATGAAGTCTATAACTTGAAAACTCAGGATGGGCAACATCTTTTAAAGGTTGATTATGAGATATACAATAAAGAAAAAATGCGCAGGGAAATTGTGGATATTATGAGTCAGACCGAAAGTAGTGAGGGAGATGTTGCTTATATTGCGGCAAAATACCATCCGATGGACCTGCCTGCTGGCAATTACATAATTGTAGCAAGGACAACGGATCTTTTGAGTGGTGAGCAGTTTACTGCGGTAGGAGAATTTGCTTTAGAAAAGATTAGTAGATAATCCTGCAGACTCGTCTGATATGGTTATTTTTCATGTTGGTTCTTATCTTGAAGCTTTGTGAATTGCAACACCGATAAAAAATACTACAATTTCAAATACCGTAATCCAGACCCGGCTTAAAAAGCTTATAGCAATTGCCAACGGGGATGGAATAAAAGAAGAAAGTAATAAGGACATCATTCCTTCTCTAACCCCCAGACCACCTGGTGCAAAGATTACAATAAAGCCGCTCATCCAGGAAAGGGTATAGGCACCAGCAAGGTGAAAAATCTTTGTAATTGGAACCGGATATATGGAATTTATTAGAAAATAAAATCCTATTATCTGCGCAATCCAGAGCCCGAAAAAATAAAGAGAGAGATACAAAAGGTACAGATAGTTTGCTCTAAAATAGACGGATCCTCTGTTAATTAGATGCGTACTCCAATCTAGTAATTTATTGAGAACTTTAGGGTGTAAAAAAATTATGAACAATACTGCAATGGGAACTACAAATAGAAAATTTGATATTGTATTTCTGGTTGCAAGAAGCAATGAGAAAAGAAACAAAATTATTCCAACTAATAGAGTCAGGGCGGTTTCAATTATCACGCTGATTCCGATGGTTTCAGGTTTCAACTTATCTGTTTTACCAAGATAGATTCTACCAAGCGCAAACCAGATTCCACCAGGGATATATTTAGCAAGTTGCGACGAAGACATGATCCAAAAGGCGTTCGAAAAGGTAATTGCATTTCCCAGGGTATGTATAATTTTTCGCCAGGCTTCAACAAATATTAGAAAATTAAGGAACAAGAAAGTCAGAGAAATCAATATATTAACAAAATTGAAATGTAAAGAATCGCGCGGTATTTTATGCCAATTATTATTCAGATTAGTAATCAGAAAGTAGAAAATGGTTAAAACAATAACTACTGTAATAAATCTTTTTAACCACTTCATACCGCAAGTATATGTATCTCTCTTTGTTTGTCAATGGGAGTGAATCTTGACTTTGCATACAATCTATCTATAATTCCTACATGGAAATTTTGATTGATGAACTCTGGAAGGAATTGAAGGGTAGTGTCTCCTTTGAAGAATTGGTATTTCTAAGAAAGTGCTTCCGGGCGTATTCCTCAAAAGCGCATCTTGCAAATGTTGTAAATGATTTGAAAATTATGCAAAGGTTCACGCCACCACCCCAGAAAATTCTTGACTTTGGCTGCGGTATCGGAGTTCAATCGTATCTGCTCGCAAAACTTGGATATAATGTATTGGGGTTAGAAACAACAGACGATAAATCACTTGATGGGTTTTTAAAGGGCAAGGCCGATGAGCATAAGAAGACACGTGAGGAAAGTATGGAGAGTGTTTGGCGAATTATCCAGAGAAAAGCCAATGTAGAATTTAGATTTTACGATGGTATGCATATTCCGTTTGCTGATAAATCTTTTGATATTGTGTTTACTTACGCAGTTATCGAGCACATTCCTCCCGATGAATTAGATAACATATTTAATGAAATAAGAAGGATCTTAAGAGACAACGGTATTTTCTATCTTTTTCAATTACCACAGAGAACGTCCTACACTGAATACATTGCAAGAAAATTGGGTATGGAATCCCATGAATTCCTCTGGTCTTATCGTAGTATTATGGATTTGTTAAATAGAAGTGGTTTCAGTATTATGTTTTGGGAAAGGGCTGATATGCTAATCAATCATCCATATAAAATCGTAAATCCGTTATTCCCGTTCATGAAATCAATAAATAAATTATTGCTTCACACACCACTGACTAAATTTGCCCATCATTTAACCGTAGTATCCAAAAAGATTTAAGGCAAAATTATTATCTTTTGTGTACTATTGATATTTTCTGATTCAATTCTACAGAAATAGATTCCTGCAGGGACTTTGGTGTTGAGGGCATCCTTTAGATCCCACGCCAAGTTTGTTAGCGGCATACGAGAATTTTGCGCTAATGTTCTAATCAATCTACCTGCTTCGTCATAGATCCTTATTGTTAGTGAAACAGTTTCCAGTCCTGTTAAATTTGGTGATGAAACCTTAATGATAACGCCTTGGTTCTGAGGACAGGGGTTGGGTAAGGCAGTTAATGTGATAGCGTGTGGTTGTATTACGCGCACGGTGTCAACTCCGAAAAATTGCGTTCCATCAAACAATTGTCCTGTCAGTGTGAACGGAACTGCTGGACCTGGCTGAATACCAACAAGGTCTTGAATATTGAATTTGGCAACAAAGAATTCCGGTGTAGACTGTCCTGAAACTGCAGGTGCTCCTTCACATTCTACTGTTGATAGATCAATTGCTGTATGGCTATAGCCCGGAGGTAATTTAATGAAAGCTGTGAATTTACCACTGCTTTTCAAATTGATAACTTTGGGTTCAATTCTTAAATTAGCATACAAGGCATCGGATGCTTTCCATATTGAATAAACATGTTCAGCACAGGGCGTTGAGAAGTATTCACAGGATAGACTGCAGGGCTCTGGTAAATGGAGCGTTCCCCAGATTGCTGGTGATTGAGGTGCGTTGTAGTTCCATCCATCCCAGCCGAGCACTGAGTAATTGTCTAATCTATTTACATAATCATCAAACACATAAACAAGTTTGAATGTGATGTTCCCTGGAAAACTAAGACCGGCGAAACTATCGTTATAAGCAGTTTTAAAATTTTGTAATTGTGTTAGCACATAGTTGCGTGCTCCTTCAATTGTTGTCATGCCATCATTCCAGACTGTAATCATTGCAGTTTCGCCTAAATAGACAGTAGAACCATCGCTATTTTTCTTCCAAAGTTTGTAGTGATTCAATCCTCGGCAATCACTCAAATTGACAATTCTTTCAAGAATGGCATATTGTGATACCCAACGTGTTATTACATTGCTGCCTTCCCAGTATGAAACCATTGAATTATAGACCTTGTTGAGATAATAGAAGGTTTGCCCAACCAGGGTTGGTTCACCAGTGTCTAACAATATTGAATTATTATCTAAAATCACCTGTCTTACATAGGCAACACCCATACAGGTTCGGGTTGTATTCCAAGCAATGAAGTGAACATGAGGGGCATAGACATAAGGAATGTTTTGTTCACCTTCAATTCCAATCACATAGTCAATTCCTTCATCAATTCCGTCGCCATCAACATCAGCATGACTTGTTGTCCACACACCAGCAAAAGATATATTTAGCATTAGAACAATAAACACCAGCATTTTCAAGAATCTTTTACCGTTCTTCATGATTTCCTCCTACCAATATTATAACAGACTTCTGAAAAATGTCAAGGGATAAAAGTGCATACCCTTGACAATAAAACCCAAATTAATTATAATATTTACAGGATATAATGAAAGTAAAGGCTATTCACTATTTATGCTTGATTATTGTATCATTAAATGCTGAGGTATGGATAGAAACTACCCCAGCAGATTTTGAGGATGGTATCTATGAAAAGAATATATATGCATCACATCGTGGCAATGGAACAATAGAGTTTGTGCCGAGGGTTGACCTAAATCAAGACGGGTTCATAGATTTATTCACTTCTGATAGAGACGGTCCTGATATTAGAATTTACTGGGGAAGTAATAGTGGCTATTCGCCGGGCAACTGTCTGTTATTCCCTACTTCTGGTGGGGGAAATTGTGATGGTGCAGATCTCAATAGCGATGGATATTCTGATTTCATTGCAACCCATAGATTTGAAAATATTAGAATTTACTGGGGTTCAGCCACAGGATTAAATCCCGGTAACTATTTTGAGCTTTC
>JBDRWH010000014.1:0-368 GCA_039802325.1 Caldifarciminota bacterium | reverse complement strand
AGCTTTCTCCCATGAATTCAGAATCCTGCTATCCGGCAGATTTTGATAAAGATGGATATTTAGACATTGCGGTTGGTTCGCGAACATCCGGATATGGTTCAGTTTTCTGGGGTAGTGCAACGGGCTATAATTACAATAATAGGATTGATTTACCAAGCTATAGTGGTGAACACAATATTGAAGTTGCTGATTTCAATCGGGATAATTGGCTTGATATCATGTTAGTATATGCCACTGCTGAATGCAGAATTTATTGGGGTAGCAGTTCAGGATTTTCACCTTCAAATTTTGTGCAATTACCGGGACTTACTGGTTGCCACGGTACCTCTGTTGCGGATTTAGATAATAATGGATTTCTTGATGTGATA
>JBDRWH010000013.1:0-21205 GCA_039802325.1 Caldifarciminota bacterium | reverse complement strand
GATACCTGGGGAGCGATAATGCTGAAGGTATCAAAAATTTCGCCATTCGGTTTTATACCCTGAGAAACGATTGTATCACCCCGCACCTCAACAAGGACAAATTCATAGGCACTTTCCCGGTACATAGTCCAGGATTGAGGAAGGTCCCATTCATAGTGCAGTGGTGCGCCACCACCTCCAGAAATGATGTAATGAACATCGTTAACCAGGCTATGTTCATAGGCGTGGACATGACCCTGGAATGTCAATCTCACATTAAAGCGTTCAAACAGAGGACATAGATGCTCGCGAATAATCAGATTGCTTGAATGCCCGAGGTTGGTCGTATATGGGGGTTCGTGGAAAAAGACAAATATATGTCGGATATCAGGATTGGCACTATCAGCAAGTAGTTCATTCAAAAACCATTCATATTGAGGTGTTGACGGTTCATAAGACGAATAATTATCCAGACAATGAAAAGCAGAGTTGCCATAATAGAAGGTGTACCATCGCTCATTATGTGGTAATGCAAAAAATGAGAACCAGTTCGTCATATTGTTCAGATCATGATTTCCAACACATGGAAATTGCGTTGAATATGCAAGCAAACCCTCTTCTATACTAAAGTATACTTGATACAAAGAGTCGCTCCCATATTCAGTCAAATCACCGGTTTGAATAACAAAATTCGGTGGCGGCTGGATTGTAAGAATACGATCAACCACAGATTGATGAGCAGAACTATCGGTTCTTGTATCTCCGATAACAACAAAACAGAAAGGTTTTGCAGACAAAACCGGCGTATGGAAACTATAATCCTGAGTTGTATCTGTTCCTGAAATAACACGATAATGGTAAACCGTATCTAATACTAATGAGGTTAATAAAATTTCATGATAAATTGATGAATCATTTTGTTCAACAATTTGCCCATAGCTGGTATCCAATCCATATTGAACCGCACCAGGCAAAGAATCTGAAGTCTTCCACATTACTACAATTGTTGAATCAGTCAGATTCTGAAGATATGGTTTGACCAACATCTCAGCCCTGCCACACATATGAAAGAGTAATGTTAAGAAACAGAAGCCAATCAGTCTTCTGTGAAGTTTGAAAATAATCATGGTAACCGACCCATTTTTTCTGAAATTTCTATATGTTTTCATAACAATACATTATATCCATAATTCTATTTCAGTAAATACATAAGAACAATGTGGCAATTATGCATAGAAAGACCTTAATTTATGTTGAGAATAAACCATCTTATTGAATATTTCAAACTTTCGTATCAAAAAATGCCTACTTTAGAACCCCACTTGACTCAGTTGATTTTCTGGCTATATTTGGATATGGAAGAATTGCTGAAAGAATTAATCAATAAGAATGATAAGCGTATAATCCTGATTGTCCTTGATGGACTCGGTGACCTGCCTGATCCAGACCTAACCGCGATGGAAAAGGCTAAGACACCAAACCTTGATAACCTAAGTATCAGGAGCTGTCTTGGTTTAACCATCCCAATCTTTCCCGGCATTACCCCTGGCAGCGGTCCAGCACACCTTGCATTATTTGGTTATGACCCGATAAAACACCAGATCGGTAGGGGTGTGCTTGAAGCACTGGGAATTGGACTTGAAATTGGAAAAGATGACCTTGCGGTCAGGGCGAATTATGCAACCATAGATAAGTCAGGCATTATTATTGATCGCAGGGCAGGAAGGATATCTACTGAAGAATGCACAAGGATATGTAATAAACTTCAGGATGGGATAAAAGAGATAGACGGCATTGAAATCTTGATAAGACCTGCTAAAGAGCACAGATTTGTCGTGATATTTAAAAATAGTAATCTATCTGATGCCCTTACTGATGCAGACCCGCAAAAAGATAATCTACCTCCTGTCTATGCTGAACCAAAAATTACCGAGGCGACAAAAGGTGCTGAGGTTGTGAATAAATTCATTAAGAAAAGCCAGGAGGTATTGAAAAACGAACCAAAGGCTAATTATGTTCTATTAAGAGGATTTGCCCGACTACCTGCACTCACACCAATGAATGACAAGTATGGTATTAACAGTGCTGCGATCGCCAATTATCCAATGTATCGGGGTCTGGCAAAGACTGTGGGTATGGAAATCCTTTCAACCGGCGACACAGTAAAAGATGAAATACAGACTTTGAAGGCAAATTATACTAAATATGATTTTTTCTATTTCCATTACAAACCAACAGATAAAGCAGGTGAAGATGGCAATCAGGATGCAAAGATAAAGGCGATAGAAGAGTTTGACAAGGTCCTGCCCGAAATAGTAGATTTAAAATCTGATGTGTTATGCATCACTGCTGACCATTCTACGCCGACAAAACTTCATTCCCATTCCTGGCATCCAAATCCATTACTCTTATATTCTCCATACATTTTTCCTGATAATATGAGATTCACGGAAAGAAATTGTGTAAAGGGTAGTCTTGGTGTTATGCAGGCAATGGAGGTTATGCCATTGCTTCTTGCACATTCTTTAAAATTAAAAAAATACGGAGCATAAAATGAATAAAAAAGCATTAATTTCTGTAGCAGATAAGCAAGGCATTGTTGAACTTGGAAAAAACTTAAAAGAACTTGGTTATGAAATAATTGCCACTGGCGGTACCCAGAAATTGCTCATGGACAATGGTATCCCGGCAATTAAGATTTCAGACTATACTGGCGGTACTGAAAGTGAGAGAGTTAAAACATTGAGCCAGCGCATTGCAAAGGAAATTCTTGAAACCGGCGAAATCAGCATTGTTGTGTGTAATCTATATCCATTTTTCAACCAGGAAAACAAAACCCTTGATGAAATGATTGAGTTCATTGACATTGGTGGCGTGACCCTGATTCGTGCTGGTGCCAAGAATTATAAAAAGGTAGGCGTGGTATTTTGTCCTTCGCAATATGACGATTTGACAAAAACATTGAAGGAAAACCAATTTAATGAAGAATACAGATTGAATCTTGCACGGAAGGCGCTTGATTACATTGCCTGGTATGATGCAGTAATTGCTGAATATTTCAATCAGGATTTCAGTAAAAGAAAATATTTTTCAGCGGGTGCTGAATTATTTATTCCAATGCGTTATGGGGAAAACCCACACCAGAATGCTGGATTCTATCTAAATCCATTACTAAAAAAACATTTTGAAATCCTTGGTGGCAAGGAACTTTCGTATAACAATATCCTTGATGCAGAAATAGCGTTCAGTGCAGCAATGGATTTCAAAGACACTGCTTGTGCAATCATTAAACACCAGACACCCTGCGGTGTCGCAATCGGCGATACGGCGAATGAAGCCTATGATAAAGCTTACATGGCAGATTCGGTTTCCGCATTCGGAGGTATTGTCGGTTTGAATAGAACTATTGATGCTACAACTGCTGAGGCAATGGCAAAGATTTTTTATGAAGTTATTATTGCCCCTGGTTATGAACCAAAGGCACTTGAAATTCTCCGGACAAAAAAGAATCTGAGACTCGTAAAGGTCTCTCCAGAACTTTTGCCGAAGGTCACATTCAAATCGGTCTTTGGCGGAATACTTGTTCAGGATGCAGATAACAAGGATTTTACTGAGTGGAAGGTTGTTACAAAAAGGGCACCAAGCAAGTACGAAGAAGAGGCATTGAAATTTGCCTGGAAGGTTGTGAAGTGGGTCAGGTCAAATGCCATTGTCCTTGCGAACAAAGGGAGAACTGTTGGTATTGGTGGTGGTCAGACCTCTCGTGTCAGTGCAGTTGAGATCGCAGTAAAGAACGCAGGTCCACAGTCAGAAGGTGCGGTTCTTGCCTCTGACGCATTCTTTCCTTTCCGGGATGGGATTGATGCCGCAGCAAAAGGCAAAGTCACTGCAGTTATTCAGCCTGGTGGTTCAAAAAGGGATGAAGAGGTTATTCAGGCGTGTAATGAATACGATATTGCAATGGTCTTTACCGGCTATCGCCATTTCCGGCATTAGAAAATAACATTTGTAGTGGTAGAGTTTACTCTACAAACCAAAGCCCCCTTCAGAGAAGGGGGCTTTGGTTTTTCGCAAGATTTATTTTAATTGTTCAGGTTTTATGTAGTCCCCGAATTTTTTCTGGTATTCAAGTAATCTCTTTCTCTGTTCTTCAAGAACATCAAACAAAACCTTTGGTGGATCTATCACCTTTGTCCTGTACACATTCACAATCCGCTCAATCTTTGCCAGATGTTCAGGAATACGGACCATGAACTGTTTTGTGTAGTCATCAACAGTGTAGTTCTTATTCAACACCTGCTTAAACAGTTTTTTCAAATCTTCATATTCAGGAATCAAACCCGTGGGTGTTTTTATCGTTTTGACATCATTATGGACACGAAGTTCCATCCATTTATACCACACCCTTTTATCAGTCTTTTCATTCAGGAACTTTCCATCTTTATCTTTTAGAAAATAGTTCACACCAAAAATCTTGGGTGGCTTTTTTACATCCCTGGCAAAATTAAGATTCGCCTCAATGTATTTGCTAATAGAAATTGAAAGGAAATCAAGATTGGACATCAGATTGAATTCTCTGACGCCTTCTTTTCCTAAGGTTGCTGCAGTGGTTTCGGATTCTAATGAAGCGCCCTTTGTAATTATGCCATGCTGCCAGTCAAATGCCTCTTCAACCGGTACCCAGGTATCAGAATCCCTTCCGCCATAAACAATACCACCCACCTCAACACCCTTGGGATCATCCAGTGCTGGGTCAAGATTATCAAACATCTTCAGGGCAATGGTGAATCGCGCATTGGGATGGGAAACCGGTATGTCTTTGCCATTGGCATCTTTCTTGCCCTTGAACCATTCGCCTGAATGATTTTCTCCTTTGGGAGGAATCTCACCATCCTTGCCAATCCAGTGTACATAACCTTCAGGTGTAGCCAGCACATTGGAAAAGATAATCTCACCTGGTTTGTGCAAGGCATTCCATTGATATACATCATCCTTTGAATTTACGCCCTGAATAATACCGAACATTCCCTTTTCCACATTCACTGCCCTTACCACACCGTCTTTCTTTCTCAAATAGGCAATGTCATCACCAACAATGTTTTCACCTTCAAGCATTGCGGTGGATGTCTTTCCACAGAGTGAAGGAAATGCACCAAGGAAATATGTCTTTCTCTTTTTCGGACCATTTACACCCATAACTAACATGTGTTCGGTCAGCCATCCTTCTTTTGAACCGCGATTGATTGCCAATCGCATGGCGAGTTTTTTCAGTCCAATGGTATTACCACCATACTGGGTGTTTGCACTATAAACAATATCTTCTTCAAGGTCAATGAAGATCCTTCTTTTATCAAGGTTTTTACAGGTCTTTCTTTCATCAAGCTCACCCTGCGAATGGACAAACTTGAAAAACCTTGCCTTAGACCCTTGCTTAACAAACTCTTGGTAACCAGGTCTGTAAAGTATTGTCTCACTATGTGCTACATAACTGGAATCAGTCATCTGTACTGCAGGAATAGAGAATTCCGAATTGGTGGGACCGAGACAGAAAAAGCAGATAAATGCTTCTTTACCCTTCATTATGTCTTTCAATATATTATGGATGTCAACCAGTGCTGGTTCGCGGTCTTTGGTTTCAATTGCTTCATCAAGTTTCTTCCCGGGTGGTAAGAGAATTCCGGTGTTCTTTTTGTCCCTTCCCTGGTCTCCATAATTATCAAAATGAATTGTATGACCAGCAGTAGCAAGTTTTTTCTCCTCACCATTCTTTATTGCGGTTTGTCTTATATATTCAAAATCCTCAGGTGTGTCAGAACAGACAAATACCTTTTCTGGATTACATAGCTGAAGATATTTCGCCAAAAATTCATGCAACGCAGGATTATCTATCTTTTTCAACCGTTCAAACCCCTGCTTTCCAACTTTCTGTTCCAGAAATTTCATATCATTTGCTGCCATTTTTTTAACCTCCTCTCTCAATTAATGATTGACAATGGCTTGTAACTGACCTTTCAAATACTCTAATTGCTCAAAAGGTTCATTTTTGAGAAATTGTATGGAAGGCATTTCAAGGTAATTATATCCAAATTCCTTGCAAATGCAAGCATTTTTTCACGCCTTCCACCCCTACCCACCCTCCTAACTTCCTAACTTCATAACTTCGTAACTTCCTTCTTTTCCGTACCACTTGACACCTGCTACTTTCAGTTTATAATAAATATGTGCTTCTGGCATTATTAGGGGTTCTTCTGTTTAGTCAATCTGACTTTACCATTGCCCGTCTGAAATATGGTGGTGGTGGAGACTGGTATTGTGACCCGAGTTCCCTGCCCAACCTGCTCAAAGCAATTAGTGAGCGGACAACGATCCGCGCTGCTGAAAAGGAGGTCGTTGTTGAACTCACCGACCCCAATCTTTTCAAATATCCCTATCTATATATGACCGGGCATGGTGAGGTACGATTTACTGAAGAAGAAGCAAAAATTCTAAGGAATTATCTTACAAGTGGTGGATTTTTGCATGCTGATGATTGCTACGGCATGGATTCCTCCTTTCGCAGGGAAATGAAAAAGGTTTTCCCTGATACACCTTTGATTGAACTACCTTTTGACCATCCAATTTATCGTTCTTTTTATGATTTTCCAAAGGGTTTGCCAAAAATCCACGAACATGATAATAAACCTGCACAGGGTTTTGGAATCTTCTATCAGAATCGGCTCGTAGTATTTTATTCCTATGAAACTGATCTTGGTGATGGGTGGGAAGACCCTGATGTACACAATGACCCTCAGGAAAAAAGAGAACAAGCACTGAAAATGGGCATCAATATTGTGATCTATGCACTTTTACAATAAGGCAATGAGATAATGAGAAAAAAAAGCAAAGGCTCATAATGGCAATAATCAACAAGGTAAAAATCTATGCACAGAAACAGGGATTTGTTGATCTTTGTTCTCTTATCTTTTTTACAATAGGCACAACTCTTATTGCTACAACCACTGCCCTCTTCTTATTAAAATCACCACTGTACGGACTCATTGGTTTGGTGCCGCTTCTATTCCACCGTTTTAAGAATTTTGATCAATGGACAAGAGAGTTTGACAAGAAAATTGGTGCAAATTGTGAGCTTGTAAGCAGTTTACAGATTGGCCGGCTTCCTGATAATAATCGTGAAGCGTATTCAAGAGAACTGATATCAGCATTTATTCAGGCAACCGAGACAAAATTCCAAAATATCAACCCGAACGAATTTATAAACAAGAAATTTTTGAAATGGTCAGTATTGTTTTTGCTCGTCTCAATCATATTCTTTCTCCTGTATCCTGGATTGTTCCCGGGAAGATTCTGGTTTGCCTTGAATCACAAAATTGAATACATTATAGAACCCGGTTCAGGTAAATTTGACCGGGGCAAGATGGTTGAGATAAATATTGATATCTTGGGTCCATATATTCCTCACACAGCAAAACTCATTTATGAAACTAATCTGGTCAAACAGTACAAAAATTTGCGGGTAATAGACGGAAGGGCAAGAACAAGTATTGAACTTGATGAACCTTTAAGATATCATTTTGAACTTTACAACATTAAGACCCCTGAATATGAGTTAGCCATCATTGAGCCGATATATCTAAAACAATTGACCTTCTATCTCCGGTATCCTGCATATACACATTTGAAAGATGAAATCAAGACCGAAAGACAACTGATCGTTCCTTCAGGAACAGAAGTAGAAATAAAAGGAACTGCATCCTGTGACCTGAAACAGGCAAGGTTGTTATACAATGATACAATAGACTTTGTGTGTCAGGGTCATGAATTTTCAGGCAGATTCAAGATAGATTCAAGTGGCACCGCTAATCTGCAGATCTCTGGTGAATCTTCTCATAATGAGCCAATCACAATCTATGCAATTTCTGACCTTGCCCCACTGGTTGAAATATTTTATCCGGGTTATAATATCAACCTCCCACCAGATATGAAACTAACACTTGGGATAAAATGCAGTGATGACTATGAATTGAATCGCCTGACCCTGCATTATCAATTCAAAGAACCAGTTGAAACTAATATCAAATTTAGAAAAGGCATTGCTGAAGATACAATATTCTATGAATGGGACATAAAGAATTTGAAAATGCTTCCTGGTGATAGGGTATCTTACTTTGTAGAAGTTCAGGATAATGCCGGGCAGAAATCAAAAAGCAAGACATACTACATGTACTTTCCTACAATGGAACAGATATATGAAGAAGTTAAAGGAAAAGAAGACCTGGTGCAGGCAGAATTACGAGATCTTGAACAAATGCATCAGGAAGGAATGAGTGAAATAAACAAACTTGAAGAAAAAATCAAACGCGAAAGAGAGTTATCATGGCTGGATAATGAAAAATTGAAACAGGCAATCAACAAAGAAGAACAGGTGCTGAAGAAAATAGATGAATGGCAGACCGAATTGAAAAATACTATTGAAAAACTCAAGAGTGGAATAATACTTGACCAGAAGTCAATTGAACGGCTTCAGGAAATCACTAAAATCCTTCAGGAAATTGCACCTGAAGAATTAAAAAGGGCACTTGAAAATCTGAAACAGGCAATGAACAAATCTCCTGAACAGATCAAGCAGGCAATGGAAAAATTGAAAGAAGCCCAGGATGAACTTGCGAAGGCGCTGGAAAGAACACTTGAGCTATTAAAACGGTATCAACAGGAAGAAAAACTAAGAGAGTTATCTGAGAAAGCAAAAGAACTTGCGAACCAGGCAAACAACTTAAAAGACCTTCAGCAATTCAAGAAAGCAGAGGATTTGAAAGAGTCTATGGATAGTTTATTTCACGCAATAGACAGTCTTGCCCAGGAAATTGAAAAACTTGCTGAATCTGAGAATATAGAACAGAATATTTCAGAACAACTGAAAACCTCATCAAAAGGGGCAAAGTCCATGTCCCAGAACCAGAACATGTCGCCCGAAGATTTAGAAAAACAATTGAACCAGCTCGCCAGCGATCTTCAGAAACTATATGAAGAATTAACCAGGGGAAGATCGGCAAACTTACAAAAGAATCTGCTTGAAACATTGAATCAACTCATTGAATTATCAAAACTTGAAGAAGAGCAGTTAAACAGCGAAAAAATAAACCCTGATATTCAATCCGAAATAATAAATGCAACAAAACAAGTTGCAGAAAGTCTCTATGCCCAGCAGGTCAAGAGTATTTATGTCAGTCCTGAAATCGGCAAAAGATTGAGTAAAGCAATAAAAGAAATGGAACTGGCATCTTTGAACCCTGCCAATACAGGAAAATGGCATTCTCAGGAGGCAATGAAACAACTGAATCTTGCTTCACTTTCAATCCTTCAAAGTCTCAAAAAGGCTGCGGAAGGAACAGGCTCATCAACAGGTATGGATGAATTCCTGAAAAGCCTTTCACAAATAACCCAGAATCAAATGGGTCTTGGACAATCTCTATTCAATCTATTTCCCATATCAGTAAGTGGGTTGACTCCTGAACAAATGGCGCAGATCCAGCGTCTTGCTGGCAAACAGCGCGAATTAAGACAGGCACTTGAATCATTGAGGGGTTCACCTGAAGCTGGTAAGTTTCAGGAATTGCTTGATAATCTTTCTGAAGAAATGAAAGAAAATGAAGAGGCATTGTATCAATACAAACTTGATAGAAAACTGATTGAACGCCAGCAATTGATAATCTCAAGACTTTTAGATGCAGAAAGGTCAATCAGACAGGAAGACTGGACAAAAGAACGCAAAAGCAAACCAGGTGAAGACAAAATGCGCGCCTCACCACAACCTCTGCCTGAAGAACTGGGCAAAGATCAACTTCTGGAAATTATCCAGCGGGCTTTGAAACAACCCCATCCTGAACAATATGAACTATACATCAGGGAATATTTCAGGGCTTTATTAGAAGAGAGATAAATATGTTTTCTGCATTTTTAGTAATTATGGTGCAACAAATTTCCGCAATTGATTCCCTGAAAAATCTCATTGAGAATAACCAGGATTTTGCATTGATAATTCAATTGAATGACAAATATCGCAGACTTGAAATGTTTGATAGCGCAAATGTTAGTATGAAAAAATACGAAAATCGCTATGGATTTGAAGAACAGGCGCAAATGCATTATTTAATGGGTGAAAACCTTCTTTTAAAGGGTGAATTGGTCTCTGCCCGCGAACAGTATTTGAAGACTGCTGCAAAATTTTCCAATGCCCGATATGCCAATGAGGCATTAGAAAGATTATATCTTTTTGAAACTGCACGCAAAGACACTGTTTTATTCAAGAGATTGATAAAGTCAATCTATTATTATGAAACCAATGAACTCAAACTGGCTGAAGATAGTCTGAAAATTCTGGTCAAAACAACTATTGGTGCTTATGCATTATATTACTTGGCACTTGTTTACAAGGATAGAAAGGAATTCAACCACTCCTTTTCAGCACTTGAGCAATTGGATAAGGATTTCCCGGCAAATCGTATCCATCATGCAAAAATCCTGACTGCTGAACTATATTATGAAATTGGCAAGAAAAAAGAAGCAACCAAACTTTTGGAAGAATTGATAATAAAATACCCGAATGCACCAGTTGGCATCAGGGCAAGAGAATTGTTAAGAAACTCAAGGTAAATAGAATTCTATTATTTTTTACAAAATCCAGCATCCCAACCCTAACCCATTGTCTAACTTCAAAATTCTCAAGGGTGGCTACTTTATAGTGATGATGGTACTATATTGACATTGATGGAATTTTAATTATAATCACTAACTTTTAAGGAGGTATAATGGCTTATAAGATCACTGAAGATTGCACAGCCTGCGGGCTCTGTGCTCCTGAGTGTCCGGTTCAGGCAATAGCTGAAGGCGATCCGATATATGTGATTGATTTCAATAAGTGCGTTGAATGTGTGGGACATTTTGATGAACCCCAGTGCGCCTCAGTATGCCCTGTTGGTGCGTGCGTACCAGACCCAGAACATCCTAAAAAATAGTTAATTGGTTTTAGGGTTAAGAAACTGGTTATTATCTATTGACAAAACACAAATTTGGACTATAATCTTATTGGTTTGGATAGCCATATCGGTTTCACGGTAAAACCAAGGATTTTTACTTAGAATCATACCGGCTTCCAAGCCATAGAACTATAAACGATCTTTTAAAATGGGCCTATAGCTCAGTTGGTTAGAGCGCACGCCTGATAAGCGTGAGGTGAGTGGTTCAATTCCACTTAGGCCCATAGATGGTTCAACCATCTATTAAACATAAGCTACTTTGTGTAGCGGTGCGACCCTGATTTTCATCAGGGCAAGTTTTTCGCACAATAGAAGCGAGAAAAAAGGAGGTTCTATATGAAGAAACTCGCAACACTGCTGGTTATCGCAATTGCACTTGCGGTAATTGGCTGTCAGGCACCACAACAGAATGTGGTGACGACTGAACAACTTGATGCGGCAAAAGCCGAGATTAGTGCCCTGAAGACCCAGGTCACAAGTCTCCAGACCGCACTTGACTCTCTAACTGCTCACTACAATGCACATCTTGATAAATATCACAAAGGTATGCCAAAACCACCAAGTGGTGGAACCGGTGGCGGTCTGAAACCAATCCAGAAGTAAGGAGGAAAAAATGAAAAAACTGCTGACATTAGCAACTCTTGCTGTTTTGTTTGTATTTGTTGGCTGTGAGAACGAAGTAACCCTGGAAACACCTGATGTCTCCTACACTGTTAGTTCAAGCGACCAGGGTGCAACGCTTTCCTTAACCTGGGATGAAATCACTGATGCAGACGGTTATTTTATTTATGCAGATGGTGAGGTAATTGATACCGTAACTACAGCATCCTATGATGCCACTACACCTGCTGCACTTTACGAAGTTTCTGCCTATGCAGGAGACCAGGAGAGTGGTAAAGATGCAGTCGATTGTGGTGCGGTAGAAACTGGTTCACTTCTTGTTTATGGCAGTGGTGATCCTTCAACAGACCATCCAAGTGGCTTTGGATTCAATGCCGCTGGTAACGCAACAACTTACGCTATCTCTGACCAGGCTAACTGGCCATATATAGATTACTGGATTCACAGTGTTAGTGCAAATGAGCAGGAATTTGCCTCACCAAACCAGGCTTCTACTCCATTTAACGATGAAGTCAATACAACAAAGAACAGTGGACAGACAGATTACGATGCAGTGACGATTTGCGATGCACCAGGTGGCTATATTTCTCCAAATACTATCAATGCCAACGCAGTTTACTATTTCTGGATCGATCCAGATAACGATGGCTGGGGAACTGGCAATGACCATTACGGAAAAATCCAGGTTGTTGGAGTGAATGGGTATGCAGTTACCCTGAAACTTGCCTACCAGGTAATTGCTGGTCTGCGTTGGTGCGTGGTTGATTAATTGCTTAAATAGCAAAAAAAGGCGGGCATATGCCCGCCTTTTTTATTTATCCTATGCTTGACTTAAATGGGTTATTTACTATAATTGAAATATGAAAATCATCCTTGCCCAGTCAAATCCTGTTGTCGGCAATATAGAGGGGAATTTGAACAAACTTATTCAAACTTTAAAACAGGCACAGAATGAAAATCCTGACTTGATTGTTTTCCCAGAACTATTTTTGTCCGGTTATCCCCCTCAGGATTTGCTTGAACGAAAATGGTTTATAAAAAAAATTGAAAAAGCAATAGAAGAGATAGTAACGCTATCTTCGTTTTATCCAGATACAGGAATAATCTTTGGTGCGCCAATGTTTTCTTATAAAAATACTGGCAGAGGACTGCATAATTCAGCAGTTTTTGTCTACAGGGGATTGATTATTCATACGCAGCACAAATCTCTTCTACCCACTTACGATGTCTTTGATGAAGCACGATATTTTGACCCGGCTGATGAGATAAAACCAATAAAATTCAAAGAGGAAATGCTCGGAATTTCAATATGTGAAGATGCCTGGAATATTCCAGAGTTATGGCATAGACAGTTCTATGACCATGATCCAATCGGAATACTTGCACAAAAAGGAGCAACAATTTTGATAAATATTTCAGCATCACCATTCACAATGGGCAAAGAAGAGATTCGCTACAAGATTTTGCAGAGCCATGCGAAAAAATATCACATACCATTTATCTTTGTGAATCAGGTTGGTGGAAATGACGAATTGATATTTGATGGCAGAAGTATGGTGATTGATAAGAATGGTGAACCTGTTGATGTACTACCCGCATTTGATGAGTGTATCAAGACCATTGAAACAAGTTCAAGAGGAGATTCAAGAAACTATACACCACTTGACCATATTGAAAGTGTGTATAATGCACTTGTTCTCGGTGTGCGTGATTATCTGAGAAAATGTGGATTTACAAAGGTGGTTTTGGGTTTATCAGGAGGAATTGATTCAGCACTTGTCGCCTGTATTGCAGTTGACGCAATAGGTAAGGAGAATGTCATAGCCGTAACAATGCCCAGTCAATTTTCTTCAGCAGGAAGTATGGAAGATTCTAAAAAACTTGCTGAAAATCTGGGGATTGAATTAAAAATAATTCCGATAACTGACATTTATGACTCATACCTTAAAACTCTGAAGGATGTTTTTAAGGGCAAAGAATTTGATACAACTGAAGAAAATATCCAGGCACGAATTCGGGGGAATATCTTGATGGCACTTTCAAATAAGTTTGGGTATCTTGTTCTAACCACAGGTAATAAGAGTGAACTTGCTGTCGGTTATTGCACGCTATACGGTGATATGAGTGGTGGACTGGCAGTAATCGCTGATGTGCCCAAGACAATGGTCTACAAAATCGCTAAGTTTATCAATAGTAAAAAAGAAACAATACCGCTTGCGATTATAAACAAACCGCCTTCTGCTGAATTGAGACCAAATCAACTTGACCAGGACACACTGCCACCCTATGAAATCCTTGATCCGATATTGCAATCTTATATTGAAGATGGATTGTCCAGGGAAGAAATTGTAGCAGCAGGATACAAGGAAGAGATTGTAGAATGGGTAATAAAAGCAGTCAACAAAAACGAATATAAACGGCGTCAGGCACCACCTGTATTGAAGGTTACTTCAAAGGCATTTGGTCTGGGTAGAAGAATGCCTATCGCTGCAAAATTTTGACGATACTGAAGTTTCTACGCTATAAAAAAAAGGCGGGCATAAGCCCGCCTTTTCAAATTTCTTAGAAATCGAACTATAATCCGAGTTTCAACGGGAATCTGAGACCACCCATTATATTCATAGGTGTGGAGCTACCTCCTCCACTAAATGATACGAAGTTAAGATGGTATTCAAGATAGCCGGTCATATTTCCGAATCCCATTTCCGCACCAATTCCACCCCTGATTGTCGTGCTAACATTTTTTACAAACCACAATCCCGCAACCACATATGGCTGGACAGGTGCTGCCATTGGGATGGTAATCAACAGGTCAGAACCTGTGAACGTGCCAAATTTCATTGGTGTACCAGTGCTGAAATCAACTTCTGCAAGGAATCCTCGTGCCTTGAGAATCGGAAGCAGTCCCACAATAATATCAGCCTTTGCTCCGAAGTACGCACCTCCCCCGGATTCATCTGTAATATCCTGATAAGCACCACTAAGACTGAGTGTCAAACCATATAACCCACTCAGCATTGTTGCAGCAATTGCTACTGCAAGCAGTTTCTTCATTAGAAACCTCCTTTCGGCTCAAATTATACATATAATTCAATCTTTGTCAAGAGGCATGTGCGAGTTTTCGTTTTATCATAAAGGCAAATCCTGATAAAACAGCAGAAGAGAACAAAAGTGCTCGGAAACCCAGGAGCGAAATCAATCCGCCAATTAAGGGACCAGCAATACCTGATAACCCAATCACTGAATTCAAAAATCCTGTAGCAGTAGCCTGTTCAAGGTTATTCTTGAGCAGATATTTGATAGACCCCAAGTATAAGGTTGCCCAGGCAAATCCCAGTAAAATTTGCAGAAACAATATGACGCGCCAGTTAGGAGAAATTGCATATCCTAAAAAAGTAAGGGCAGAACAAGCAATACCCGATAGAATCAGAACTTCGCTTTTCTGTTTGTCCATCAAAATCATAAAAACAAACTGGGCAAATGGATTTAACGCATACATGAGACCGATTTGAAATTTGTTTGCCCCAAGTTCAGTAAGATATATCGGAAATATTGCCCAGATTGCCTGTGCTGCACTATGCCGGAGAAAAAAGGGAAGATAGATACCCGAATTCTTACGGATTAATGTATAGGGGAACAAAGGAACATAAATCTGTTTCTTTTCTTCTCTTATGAAGAAACTCAATACAAAACCAATCACACAAAACATAGCAGATGCCGAGAATATTAGAAGATTATTTTTCAAAATGCCCGGGAGAAAATTCCCCAGGGTGTAACCAAGCGAACCAAAACCTGAAAACAGACCTAATGAATTTCCCCAAGCAAGTGCAACAACAGAACCAGGAATCATTCCAATACTTAAGCCTGCAAGCCCACGCATAAGAAATATTGTCTTAATATCATGAATAAAATTGTGGCTGAACAGAACAAAGGTGGATACAAGAAAACCCCACATGATTATTTTCTTTCTCCCATACATATCACCCAGTCTGCCAAATACGACTGATGAGAAAAATAGCATTCCATTATATAATGCAAGGATAAGTGAAATCAGGAAAAGATTATCTGTATATTCACGGGCAATTAACGGAATAAATACCGAAGCAGTAATCCAGGAGGCAGAATAACAGAAATTCAGAATATTAACAATATTCAGTTTTAGACGCCTCCGGGTTTGTTCAAGGGGATATTATTCTTGCACAAAGGACATTGTTCCGGTTTAAAATTCTCAACTTCTCTTTTGTAAAGTGACCAATATTCAAAAGGCATTGGTGTGGAACTACGGTCAATCAATACAACAATGCCGATTATTTTTGCATTCTTTTCTTTAACTGCTTCAATCGTCTCATTGAGCGATTTGCCTGTAGTTAGAACATCATCAACAATCAAAACATTCTTTCCCGCAATATCAAATCCCCGTGCCACAACCCTCTTTCCTTCGCGTTCCTCGGCAAAGCCGGCATTGCAATGCAATTGGCGGGCAGTTTCAAATGCAATAATAATGCCGCCGGTTGTTGGTCCGATCACCCATTCAATCTCTTCATTTTTGAATCTATCCGCAATCATTGAACAGAGTTTGCTTGTTGCTTCGGGATTTTCTAAAATCCTAAATTTCTCAAAATAATACTTACTGTGTAATCCAGAGTTCAATACAAAATGTCCTTCTAACAAAACTCTATACTGACGCAAGATTTCTTCAACCTGCATTTTCTATCTCCTTGATTATATTCTTTGCAGCAGACACAGGGTCTTTGGCTGCTACAATTGGTCTACCCACAACGATAAAATCCGCACCTGCCTTTATTGCCTGGGAAGCAGTCATTGTCCTTGCCTGGTCATCAACCTCTTCACCTTCAGGCCTTATGCCTGGCGTGATTATTAAAAAATCCTTTCCACAGGATTGTCTGATTTCTTTTATCTCATGGGCTGAGGCAACCACGCCATCAAGTCCTGCACTCTGGGCAAGTCTTGCCAGGAATACAACCTGTTCTTCAATTGTTCTCTTCACATCACCAAACAAATCTTTAAAGTATGCCTCATCAATACTTGTAAGGACTGTGATACCAAGTAGTTTTGGTCGAGGTATCTTTTTCACATCTGATACCAGAGAAACAGCCTTAACTGCCTCTTCCATCATCATAAAACCACCACTCGTATGAAGCGTAAGCATATCCACACCCATTTGCATTGCCCCTTCGCAGGCACGGGCAACCGTATTAGGAATATCATGATATTTCAAATCCAGCATCACATTAAGTCCGCGCTCTTTTAGGAATCTTACTATCTCTGGACCAAAACAGGTAAAAGGAATTGCACCAACTTTAAAATATTTTACTACACTCTGTAATTTATCTACCAAGATCTTTATCTTATTTATATCATTTGAATCAAGCGCAACGATCAATTTTTTTGACATCCTACCCCCTTGCTAAAAGAAAGTTCAATTCTTTAATAATCCTTAGTGGTGCATACGGGTCGCGTAAAACCGCAGTGCCGATTGCCACAGCTGAGGCACCGGCAAGCAAAAACTCATAAGCATCCTTTCCAGTCATAATACCACCCATACCAATCAGTGGAACCTTTAGTTGACTCAGCCTATTCACACAGTACAATGCAAACGGTTTTATTGCTGGTCCTGATAAGCCACCCTTGATTATTACATTTCCTGTCTGTGTATCAAATGCCATACCGTAAACTGTATTGATAAGCGAAATTCCGTCAGCACCCGAGTCAACACATGCCTTCGCTATCACTAACGGATCGCAGAAGTTTGCAGTCAGTTTTACAACGATGGGCAATTTTGTTTTTTTGCGAACGAGTTTCACAATTTTACCAACTGTTTGAGGATTTTGACCGAATAAAACCCCGCCTTCTTTTACATTGGGGCAGGAGACATTCAATTCAAAGCCAGTTACTCTGTTGCCTATTTCTTCTACAACCCGAACATACTCATCAACTGTAAATCCAGCAACATTCACGAATATTCTATTATTGATTTTTTTGATCTTGTGTAATATAGATTTGTTGAATTCCTTGACCCCTGGATTCTCAAGCCCAACTGAATTTATAATACCAGCGGCAGTCTCATAAATTCTTGGCGGTGGATTACCCGTTCTTGGCAAAAGAGTGACGCCTTTTGTGAATATGGCACCAACCCCTCTGGTGACTGCCCTGTATTTCAAACCAAAACCAAAAACACCGGAAGCAAGAAAGACAGGATTCTTAAATTTAATACCAAACAGGTCAACTGACATAATAAGGTCTCTTTGTTTGATAAATCTCTAACCTATCCATTGAATTCAATACCATCAAGTCGGAAAACCGGACCATCCTCACAGATCCTTTTATAAGTACCGTAGTACTTAATAGCGCACCCAAGACACAATCCACAACCACAACCGAGGAAATCCTCACAAAAAGCATAAAAAGGTACTTTCAATTTCATTGCCTGTAACTCTTTTAACATTGGTTTTGGACCACACACATAACCTATTTTGTAGTCACCTATGGGGAGATCCTTTAACACAGAAAGAGCTGTTCCCTTTTTTCTCATACCGGTTTCCGCAATAAACACGACATCAGATGCGATCTTCTTCAGGGCATTCTTCAATATCAACTCAGCAGGAGTCTTGGCTCCGTAGACAAGGGTAAAATCAATTTTCTGTTTGCGAAGTTTTTGAGCAAGAAAGTAAAGGGGAGCAATGCCGATACCACCAGCAATAATAAGACTTTTTTTTCTTTCTATGCTTAACTTTCTGCCAAAGGGTCCAAGAACAATAAGGTCTTCACCGGATTCTTTTTCGCTCAACATCCTTGTTCCCTTTCCCACAACTTTCACTATAAGAAGCAATCTATTTTTTTCATAATTGGCAATACTTATCGGTCTGTTTAAAAGGGGTTCATAAATATCACTTACTTGTATCTGTAAGAACTGTCCTGGCTCAGGCTCTATGCCCTTCCAAACACATTCAAGACTGAAGGTATTTGAACATAACCAATTTTTCTTTAATATACGGATCTTATGTTTGATCATGCAAATTTATTGCTGTTCCAATAATCTGATAACACTCTTTGCATATTCAGTATCAGGATATCTTTTTGTCAATTCAACACCAAATACTTGAGCAAGGCTATCCTGTTTTAATATGATTTTACTTATCCAGAAATTGGCATATAATGCCTTTGGTGACAATTCACTCTTCGGGTATCCTTTGTACACATTTTCATAGTGTACCATTGCCTTCGGAATATCTTTCAATTCAACAAAATACAATTCACCAAGGGCAAATTGTGCTTTGTCAAGCTCTTCGGTTTTGTTCGTAAGCTCTAAAATCTTTTTTAGAATTTCAGATCGGGTTTTTGCCTTGTTCAGCAAATCACCTGTGGCTTTCATAGTAAGAGAATCATAATAGGCGATAGCAAGCTCTGTACTATCTTCTTTTTCAGCAATCTGAGCAAGGGCATAGAACGCCTTTGCTGAATAATCCTGCAGATGAACCTCCTTTACTTCAACATAAATATGCTTTGCCTCCTCAACATTGTTCATTTTAAGATTGAGTTCTGCAAGAAGCAATCTGAATTCCGGGTCATATTCATTCTCAAGAAAAGCTTTGCATTTTTCAAATTCATTCATTTCCAGATAGACGCTGGCAATCTTGAGTTTTATCTTCTTTTTATCATCAGCGTTTTGTTCCAGAGAAATCATATCATTATAGGTCTTGAGTGCGGCTTCAAAATCCTTCAATGCATATTCTGCTTCACTCAGGATATTCAGAATCATCAATCTTTCTCTTCTCCTCAATTTTTCTCTCAACAGTAGATTTGCAGTATTCATTAAATCTTGATAGTTTTGATCACGATAATACGCATAACACAACATAATATTTGCCTTCTTGCGAAAGTACTTGAACCTTCCTGATTCTTTGAAAGCGATTATTGCCTTACTGAATTTTTCTGTCTTGTAATTTGCAAGCCCAATATAATACATAGCATCATCATAGAATTTTGAACCGGGAAAATTTGTCACAAGAAAATCAAGTTTTTCCAACGCTCTGATATAATCCCCTTTGTAGTAGTAAGAAGCGCCCATCATAAAGAGTGCATCATCTATATATCGCGATTCTGGATACTTGACAATAACCGAAGCACACTTTTCTATGGTCTTATCAAAAAGTTCAGAATCAAATTTAAGCGTGTCATTGGTAACGGTTTTCATTCCTTGATGAAAATAGTTCTGAGCGTTGTAGAAGGTATTGAAATAAGCACATCTTGTATGCAAAATAACGAAAGCACAGAATGCTACGATTCTCAATTGCAATAATACTACTTTTCGCATTTTCTTTTTGAAAAATCCCAAATCCCAACTTCCAAATTCCAAATAATGAATAAATCCCAATTCTTCAAACTCACCATGAAATCCGACTTTGCGGTGCCTTTCTTCGGATTTATGACGCGTCTATCATTCACTTTGCAATGCCAACCTGAACATTTCTAAATCGTGCCGGTGCTGTTCCATGTCCTACATACATTGTTTGACCCGGCTCACCTTTACCACAATTGGGCACACCGTAAACATGCCAGTAATCCTTATTTGCAATTGCATCACACTTATTCCAGAACTGTGGTGTAATATCAGCATAGGTTGGGTTCTTAAACACATCTGTTAGCTTTCCATTTTCAATCTTGCGGGCAAGTTCGCATCCAAACTGAAAATTCAATCTTTTATCATCAATTGACCAGGATTTGTTTGTCGTCATGAAAATACCGTCTTTTGTATCAGAAATCATATCTTCCAATTTCCAATCACCAGGCAGGATATTGATATTGGTCATTCTTATCAGAGGAATCCGGTTCCAGCCATCTGCCCGCATATTGCCACTGGATTTTTGCTGGACAACGGGTGCGGTTTCCCGTGAACTCTGATATCCTACAAAAATTCCATTCTTTATCAAATATACCATTTGTGCAGGCACACCTTCATCATCCCAGCCAAAGGTACCAAGTCCGCCTGGAACTGTAGCATCAGCCACAATGTTTACAATCTTTGATCCATATTGCAATTTATTCAGTTTTTCCGGCGTCATAAAGGAAGTACCTGCATAAGATGCCTCTGTACCCAACACCCTATCCAGCTCTGTTGGATGTCCGCACGATTCATGAACCTGTAGAACCATCTGATTTGAATCAAGGATTACTGTCGTCTTACCTGCAGGACAGGGCTTTGCATCAAGCAACATTAAAGCTTCTTCTTTTACACGATTTGAATTTTCAGTTAACCGTAGTGATTTGATAAATTCATATCCTGCCTGTCCATAATCATCGTAGGAACGAATCTGAAGTTCGCCCTTATCCATTGCATAGGCTTTTATACCACCGCCAACATAGGTGAATTCCTGGACAATTCGTGAACCTTCGGTTGATAAGAAATGCACTTTCATGCGGCGAAAAGACATAAAAGCGATCCTTGTTTTTATGCGCGCATCACCGGCAAGTAATCGGTCACAACCAAGCAAAAGATCAATTTTTTCACTGAGTGGAATTTTGAAGGGGTCAATCCGGACGACTGATTCATA
>JBDRWH010000012.1:11676-21265 GCA_039802325.1 Caldifarciminota bacterium | reverse complement strand
TTCCAGGACTGGCAAAGGGTTTGGGAAACTTGTTGATTTTTTAAAAAGCGAGCTACAAAGAAAGGAAAAATAGATTAAGATACCGGATTATTTCCCGGTCTTTCTCATCCTGACTGAATTGAAATGACCCCATAAACCTTCTGTCTGCGCAAGTCTTTCAGCAATCGGACCAATCCCTGTAAAACCCTGTTTATTCACCTTGAGAATTGTCTGAATTTTCAAAAAATCTTTTATATGCAACCCACCAGTATAACGTGCTGCACCACTTGTAGGTAAAGTATGATTTAATCCACTGCTGTAATCACCAAGCACTTCTGCAGAATACCTGCCAACAAAAAGCGAACCATAGTTTGTCAGTTTGTCAATGAATCTATCTGGATTTTTTACCTGCAATTCAAGGTGTTCTGGTGCCTTCTTGTTTGCAATCTCAACTGCTTGATTTAGATTCTTAACGATGACCATAAAACCATTTCGCATTAATGATTTCCTGGCGACTAATCTTGTAGGCAATACCCTCAATTGCCTCCTTACTTCTTCGCTTACTTTCTCTGCCAGCACGGTACAGTCAGTAATCAATATCGCAGTTGCATTCGTATCGTGTTCTGCCTGGGCAAGTAAATCAGCAGCAATTATTTCCGGTTCGGCTGAATTGTCAGCGATAACCAGGATTTCACTGGGACCAGCAATGAAATCAATTCCCACATCACCATAGACCAATTTTTTCGCCATTGTAACATATTCATTTCCCGGGCCATAAATCTTGTCCACTGGTTTAATACTCTCTGTTCCATAAGCAAGTGCTGCAATTGCCTGAATACCACCTATCCTGTATATTTCTTTGACACCGGCAAGATGTGCGGTTGCAAGGATTGCCGGATGAATTGAACCATTGTATGACGGTGGAGAACATAATACAATCTCCTTTACTCCTGCAACCTTTGCTGGAACAGAACACATTAAGACCGTTGAAACAAGAGGAAATCTCCCACCCGGAACATATATTCCAATCCTTTTTATTGGTGTGATTCTCTGCTCTGCATATACACCGGGTCTGATTTTGACCTCGAAGTTCTTTAGTTGTTTCAATTGAACTCTGGAAAATCTTTCAATATTATTTTTTGCACTCTTTGCCGCGTTCAAAAAACTACGATCAACAATCTTCAATGCATTCTCAATTTCTCTGGGGGCAATTCTAAAATCATCAACCTCTGCCCTATCAAACTTTTTTGTATATTTTCTCACTGCCTGATCACCATTTTTTTTCACATCTCTAATTATTTTGTGCACGTCTTTAATATTATCAGTTGCCTTAAATTCAAAGAATTTTTCTTTTAATTCTCTATAATTTATTCTGCGCAATTTTCCCCCTTTGCTCTGATTTCAACACCATGAAACTAATTTCCTGTCCTGGTCTTCTTTTTTCCATAGTATGAAAGAAAGTTTTTCAGAATCACCTTACCCGGTTTTGTGAGAATAGATTCAGGGTGAAATTGAACCCCTTCAATACTGTAAAATTTATGTCTTATGCCCATTATTATATTATCCTTTGTCAGGGCGGTTATCTCAAGACAGTCAGGTATTGTTTCTTTCTCTACAATTAGTGAATGATACCGAGTTGCAGAAAAAGGATTAACAATCCCTTTGAATATTGTCCTGCAATCGTGAAAAACCAGTGAAGTCTTGCCATGGACAACCTTATCTGCCCTCATTATTCTTGCACCGAATACCTGAGCAATTGCCTGATGACCAAGACATACCCCAAAAACAGGAATTTTGCCTGCAGAATGTTCAATAATACTACAGGTATTACCTGCCTGTTCTGGTGTCTTTGGACCTGGCGAGATGAAAATGAAGTCAGGGTTCAATCTTTTTATCATCCTTATTGTTATCTCATCATTTCGATAAACACACAACTGTTTACCCATCGCACCCAGGTACTGGGCAAGATTATAGACAAATGAATCATAATTGTCAATCAACAATATCATACCATCTCCATTGCTGACTTCAATGCACTGGTTTTGTTTATTGTTTCCTGATATTCTCTTTCAGGCACTGAGTCTGCAACAATCCCTGCTCCGCCCTGGATATAAGCGGTGTTGTTTCTTATTAAGATAGTCCTTATCGCAATACAAAAATCCATATTGCCGTTAAAATCAAAATAACCAATCGCTCCCCCGTATAAATTTCTTTTTACCGGTTCAAGTTCTTCAATTATCTCCATTGCCCTTATCTTTGGTGCACCGGAAACAGTTCCTGCAGGAAACGAAGAGACAAATAAGTCAATCGCATCACAATCCTTGCGCAATTCTCCACTAACATTTGATACAATGTGCATCACCTTGGAACATATTTCAATCTTTAAGAGTGTAGTCGGTTTCACTGTACCGTATTTACAAACCCTGCCTAAATCATTCCTTGCAAGGTCAACAAGCATAATATGTTCAGCAAGTTCTTTTTCATCGCGCAACAATTCCATTTTCAATTTTCTATCCGTGGTTTTATCTCTTCCCCTTGGTCTGGTTCCTGCAAGGGGTCGAGAAATTGCAATCCCATTCTCTAATTTTATCAAGATTTCTGGCGAAGAACCAAGAACAGCAAGATCATCAAGTTTCAGGTAATACATGTATGGTGAAGGATTTGTCAGGCGGAGCGCACGGTATAAATCAAACTTTGATGAACTGATCTCAGTCTTGAATCTCTGAGAAAGGACAACCTGGAAAATATCACCTGCAAAGATATAATCCTTTGCCCTATTAACAGCGTCATAAAATTTCTCAGGCGTGAAATTGACTTCAAACCTGATATCATTGTTTCTGGGTATTAACTCTCTGATTTCTATATTTGAATTCAATACATCACTTATGTATTTGAGACGGTTCCTGTCAGTGTGATAAGCAATGGTGTTCGCCATTTTCAACTTGTGGTCAAAAATGATTATTTCTTCAGGAAACATAAAAAATACATCAGGAATTTTTAACTCATCTGGATTTTTTGCAGGAATTTTTTCAAAATATCGTATCGCATCATAAGAAACATAACCAACTGCGCCCCCTGAAAAGGGGGCAAAGTAGAAAGAATTCTTGTTAAGATTGAGAATCTTTCGTAGATACAAAAAGGGATTTCCTTTTCTTATTTCTGTTTTTTCACGGGTAGAGATATAGATCATATTCTTCTTCGCCTTGAAGATTATTTGGGGAAATGAACCAATGAATGAATATCTTCCGAATGAACCATCAAGTTCTAATGATTCGTAAAGGAATGCATAGGGTTCATCTCTATACAATTCATAGAAAACCTCAACTGGTGAAGACTTAAATTTTACTCTCAAGTCCTTATTCCTGGTACTGAACACATTCTTCACCACAAACCCCCTTCAAGATATTGATAAATTCCGGAAAAGAAATGTTTATGCAGTCAGCGCCTTTAATGATTGTCTCTCCCTCAGCAACAAGACCGGCGATAGCAAGCGACATCGCGATCCTGTGGTCATTGTAACTCTCACATGCCGCACCTTTTAATCTTGTTGGACCCTTGATAATCATACCATCTTCTGTTTCTTCTATGTTTGCACCCATTCTCCTTAATTCCGAACATATCGCGCTTATGCGGTCAGTTTCTTTTACGCGCAACTCCTTTGCA
Organism: Caldifarciminota bacterium; assembly: GCA_039802325.1. Taxonomy (GTDB): domain Bacteria; phylum Hydrothermota; class Tepidihabitantia; order SM23-42; family JAOAFX01; genus JAOAFX01. The sequence continues at coordinate 17,623 of JBDRWH010000012.1, read as the reverse complement.
TCCTTTATCTCAGAAATACCTTTTAACTGCGTTGCGAGAACAGCAAGCACCGGAATTTCATCTATCAACCTCGGGATCAATGAACCTGAGATAGTAAAAGGAAATATTTCAGATCTCTTTACAATGATATTAGCAACCGGTTCATTGTTCAACCCTCTTTGTTTATCAAATTTTATATCTGCCCCATTCTGTCTGAGAATCTCAATTATGCCACAGCGCAGTGGATTGACCCCAGTATCTTTTATAACCATTTCTCTGGCAGTCAGAAGTCCTAATACTACAAAAAATGCAGCAGATGAGATATCATTTGGAATATTGATAATCCTCCCAGAAAACCCCTGTGCTGGAAAAACAGTTATCTTCTTGCCATTGTTTGTGAACTTCAAACCAAAAAATTCAAACAGTCTTTCAGTATGATCCCTTGTTGGAACAGGCTCTTCTAAGATCATGTTTGAATCTGCATAAAGTCCGGCAAGCATCAATGCTGACTTCACCTGGGCACTCGCAACTGGAAGTCTATATTCAATCCCCTTCAGTTTTTTTCCGACCATGCTCAATGGTGCAAAGCAGTTATTCCTGCTTGTTATTTCTGCACCCATTAGTTTCAGCGGTTCAACAACTCTTTTCATTGGCCTTTTTCTCAATGAATCATCGCCAGTAAGAACCGAATAAAATTTCTGACCTGCGAGCAGACCTGCGAGAAGGCGTATCGTAGTTCCTGAATTGCCACAATCAAGCACATCCTCCGGTTCTTTCAAACCATAAAGTCCCCTGCCTTTGATTGTGATCCATTCCTTAGAAACATCAATCTCTATCCCCATTGATTTCAAACACCTTACCGTTGATAAACAATCCTCAGCATGAGAATAATTATGGATAATAGTCTCACCATCAGCAATCGCACCAAGTATCAGGGAACGATGGGTTATGGATTTATCTCCACCAACCCAGACCTCTCCATTAAGCTCACCACACATTCTTATGCAAAGATTCATTTTGGTTCCTTTATGACTTGATAACTACCCAGAAATTTGTGGTAAACAGATACCTCTCTTAGATTATCGACCGCATTCCTGCAATGTTCCTGTGCAATACTTCCTCTGAAATCGATATAGAATATATATTCCCAGGGCTTTCCAATGATCGGTCTTGATTCAAGTTTTACCAAATCAATGTTGCGCAGGGCAAATATGCTCAAGGAACGAAAAAGCACACCCGGCTCATTTTTCACGCCGAAGACCAGTGACGACTTTGCATCTTTGCCAGTATAAATCTTTTCTCTTTTTGAAAGTATAAGGAATCTGGTAAAGTTCATCTTATTATCTTCAATCTGCTTGATCAGCACCTTCAATCCGTAGATTGACTCAATCTGCGGTCCCGCAATAATACCAACATTTTCTCTGTGTTCTTCTATCACAGCTTCGGCAGCGCCGGCCGAATCAAAGAAGGATACAAATCTGTAATTCGAATTCTTTGATATGAACTCCCGACATTGTTCCAGAACTGCGGGATGTGACCAGATTTCTCTTATATCTTCTATCTTCCCGACACCAAAAAGATTATATGTTATTCTCAATTCCACTTCCGCAATTATCCAGACTTCATTCGTTAGCAAAAGGTCATAGTTCCTGTGAATACTACCCATAAGTGAATTTTCTATCGGAAGTATTGCGTATGCCTGAGAATCATCATTTATGGCATCAAATGTGTCCTCAAATTTCTTCAATCCAATCGTCTCCGTCTCTTCACCAAAATATTTAAACGCAACCACTTCACTATAAGCACCTCTGGTACCTTGAAAATATACCTTATTTTTCTCTCGCCTCATAAGATCCTTCCTGTCGCTTCAGCGATTCTCTTGATACCCTGCATCAATTCTCCAAAGACCTCAAGTTTCAAAGATTGCTTGCCATCAGATAGGGCATTTGCTGGATCCGGATGTACTTCAACAATTATCCCGTCCGCGCCTGCAGCAATTCCTGCCATTGCAAGGGCTTTAACATAGCGCCAGTCACCTGATGCATGGCTCGGATCAACAATGATAGGCAAATGGGAAAAACGTTTTACTACGGGCACCGCACTAATATCAAGGGTATTCCTTGTGTAAGTTTCAAAAGTCCTTATTCCCCTTTCACAGAGTATCACATTTTGATTTCCTTCAGAAACAACATATTCTGCAGACATTAACCACTCTTCAATTGTGGCAGACATTCCCCGCTTTAACAGCACCGGTTTGTTGAATCTACCTACGGTCTTCAGCAAAGGAAAATTCTGCATATTCCTCGCACCAATCTGCAGCACATCAGCATATTTATAAACAAGTGGCACATCAATTTCAGAGAGAACTTCGGTCACAATTGACAAACCAGTTTTATCCCTTGCCCGGGCAAGGATCTCAAGACCCTTCTCACCCAGTCCCTGGAAACTGTATGGTGAACTTCTTGGTTTGTAAGCTCCACCCCGGAGAAACTGGGCACCTGCCTCTTTCAGTGCACAAGCAAGGTCAATCATCATCGCTTCTGATTCAACTGCACAGGGACCGGCAATAACAGCGATGTTCTTGTCACCAATTACTTTACCATTTATTGATACAAGCGTATTTTCAGGGTGAAATTCTCTGCTTGCAAGTTTAAAAGGACTTAAAATAGGTATTAGATTTTCAACTCCGGGCAGAGATTCAACTGCCTTGATAAGTTTTTCTCTATGCGTGACACCAATTATATGAATAACGGTTTTTTTCTCGCCCAGAAAAATCTTTGTCCCATAACCCAATTCTTCAACCCTCTTTCTCACCCTTTCAATATCATCGTTAGCAACTCCTGCTGACATTGTAATTATCATTATCTACCTCCTTTAAATTGTTCTGCCAACAGCCTTACCAATAATTTTGAGTTCTTTAATCAATTTTTCAAATCCGCCTATGGTCAATGATTGTGGACCATCGGATAGTGCCTTATCAGGATTATTATGCACCTCCACCATTATCCCATCTGCACCTGCAGCAACTGCCGCCCTTGAAAGGGGTAAGATCATATCCCTTTTTCCTGATGCATGGCTCGGATCTACAATCACCGGAAGATGTGAAATCCTTTTGAGTTCAGGTATACTACTAATATCAAGAGTAAACCTTGTAAAATCACTGAATGTCCTGATGCCTCTTTCACAGAGTATTACATTGTAATTTCCTTCAGACATTATATATTCCGCAGCAAGCAAGAACTCTTGAATGGTAGATGCCATACCCCTTTTTAACAATACTGGTTTCTTACTCTTTCCTGCCTTTTTTAGAAGTGAATAATTCTGCATATTTCGGGCACCGATTTGAATTACATCAACATATTCTTCAACAATAGAAAATACTTCTGTATCTACTGCCTCAGAAACAACTGGAAGACCTGTTTCTTTTCGTGCCTTTGTCAGAATTTTCAATCCTGCCTCTCCCAACCCCTGGAATGAGTATGGTGAGGTTCTTGGTTTAAATGCCCCTCCGCGCAACATATCTGCACCTGCGGATTTTACCTTTGTTGCTGTTTCAATCGTCTGTTTTTCTGATTCAACAGCACAGGGACCCGCAATCACAACTGCTTTACTACCGCCAATCAAGATGTTTTCAGTTTCTATTTTCGTATCTTCGGGTTTCATTTCTCTACCGGTTAGTTTATAAGGTTGTGTAACATGAATTATGTTCAAAACACCGGCAAGGTTTTCAAGTGCTTTTTCATCAACCATCTCTTTGTTGCCGGTTATTCCAATTGCTACGCGCTGGGCACCTTTTATTGAATGAGGTTTTAGCCCCATTTGTCTTATTGCTCTGCAGACCAGTCTAATCTGGTCTTCAGTTGCATCTTTGTGCATTACAACGAGCATTTAGCCTCCTCTCTTCTAATTGTTGCATTTTTGAATCTTTTAATAAGTTCAGTCAGATTTTCTCTATTTCTTACCGCTTCAATGATCCGACTACCAATGACAACCCCGTCAGCAAATTTGCTTATCTCTTTTACCTGTTCAGGAGTTGAAATTCCAAAACCTGCTACAACTGGCTTACCAACGATCAACTTCACTCTTTTCACAAACCTTTTCAATGATACAGGAAGTTTTTTTCTTGCACCGGTAACCCCGGTGACCGTCACACAGTAAACAAAACCATCTGAGCAATCCCCGATCTTCTTTATCCTCTGATGACCTGATGTTGGTGCAATCAATTGAATTAGCACAATAGAATTGCTCTCGCCAATTTTTTTGAACCTGTGGGATTCTTCAGCAATCAAATCAGGAATTATCACACCTGAAACACCAGCATCAGATATTCTCTTGAAGAACTTCTCAACACCAAAAGACAAAATCGGATTAAGATATGACATTACTATGACCGGTATATTCAGTCTCAAACCAGATAGTTTTTTCAATATAATCTCTAAATTAACACCATTTTTCAGTGCGGTAAATGAAGCATGCTGGATTGTTTTGCCATCAGCAACAGGGTCTGAAAAAGGAATCCCAATTTCTATTATATCTGCTCCTGCTCTTGCGATTTTGACTATACATTGCGTGGATTTTTCAACAGTCGGAAAACCAAAGGTGAAATACAGGATCAATGCTGATTCATTCTTTTCTTTTAGAACTTTGAATTTCTCTTCAATCATATCCATAAAGTTCTCCTGCAATCCCTAAATCCTTCTCACCACGCCCAGAAAGATTCAAGATAACGATCCCTTCAGAATCCATTCTCTTCGCAATCTTTATTGCAATATACACTGCATGTGCGCTCTCCAAGGCAGGAATTATCCCTTCAATTTCGGAAAGAAGTTTGAAAGCCTTGATTGCCTGCCTATCAGTGCAATTTGTGTAACATATTCGTTTAGTTTCTTTTAAATATGCGTGTTCTGGACCGACACCAGGATAATCAAGCCCTGGTGCGATTGAATGCGTGGGTATTATCTGTCCATCCTGATTTTGCAGAATATAACTCATAGCACCGTGGAGAATCCCGACTCTTCCATGAGAAAGGGTTGCAGAGTGCTTCATAGAATTGACCCCCATTCCTCCCGCCTCCACCCCTATCATTTTTATTTTTGTATCAAGAAATGGATAAAAAAATCCAATCGCATTACTTCCACCACCAACACAAGCAACAAGAACATCAGGCATTTTGCCTGCCATACTCTTTATTTGGATTCTTGTTTCTCTTCCGATCACCGATTGGAAATCGCGCACCATCGCTGGATAAGGATGGGGACCAACTACTGAACCAATACAATAATAAGTATTCCTTGCATTTGTCACCCAATCACGGATTGCTTCATTTATTGCATCCTTCAAGGTCTGTGTTCCGGTATCTACTGGAATAACCTCAGCACCAAGAATTTTCATCCTCAAAACATTCATCTTCTGCCTTTGCATATCTTTTTTGCCCATGTATACTACACATTTGAGTTTCAATAGCGCACAGGCTGTTGCAGTAGCAACACCATGTTGCCCGGCGCCGGTCTCAGCAATAACCCTTTTCTTACCTATCTTCTTTGCCAGGAGAACCTGACCGATTGTATTGTTAATTTTATGGGCACCGGTGTGGAGCAAGTCTTCCCTTTTCAAGAAAATCTTTGCTCCCCTGGTCATTGTTGAAAGGTTTTGTGCATAGTACAGAGGCGTGGGTCTACCTGCATATTGCCTGAGAAGAGAGTGTAGTTCTTTTTTGAAATTGTGGTCTCTCTTGGTTTCGTTATAAGCCTTTTCAACTTCTAATAATGCAGATACTATGGTTTCCGGAATAAATCTGCCGCCGAATCTACCAAAATACCCATTATTATCAGGTTGTCTATAAACCATTATTCTCCCCCGAATAAACCAAGTATTCTATCGCAAGTATGTATCCATACCAGCCAAATCCTGTTATCTGTCCTTTACAGACCGGCGCAATTATGCTTTTATGTCTGAATTCTTCACGAGC
>JBDRWH010000012.1:0-11666 GCA_039802325.1 Caldifarciminota bacterium | reverse complement strand
AGCATAGATATTGCTGAGGTGAACTTCAATCGTCTTCACACCAACTGCCTCAATCGCGTCCCTGATTGCAACTGATGTATGTGTATAGCCTGCAGGATTTATTACTATACCATCATAGGTCTCACAGTTCTGGATAAGTCTTATTATTTCAGATTCAGAATTTGACTGGTTTATATCAACCTGTATCCCATTATTCTTTGCATATTCGGCTATCTTATTATTTATCTCATCAAGTGTTAACGAACCATAGATTTTTTGATTCCTTTTGCCAAGGAGATTGAGATTCGGACCATGGATTAAAAGTATTCTTTGCATAACACCTCCTTTGTTTTTACTTTACCAATCTTTTCAAGGATTGGCATCGTAATCCTGCTTCCCTTCATTTTTTTGTCCTGAGGAAATAGGTTTTTAATTCTTTTTCTTAGCTTCTCAGGCAATAAAAATGGAAGAAAATAATCTCTGACCAATTTTACTACAGTATCTAAATCTTTTGAGGCATTATTGAAAATCCGCATTTCCTCTATCATACCCATTGCCACTGCTTCACCATGTGAATATTTCCTGTACCCAGAAGCAGTTTCAACCACATGACCAATTGTATGACCAAAGTTCAAAATTTCTCTCAGACCTTTAGTCTCGGTTTCATCTCTGTATACAACTGAAGCCTTTATTGATATACACTGTTCAATGATTCTATACAGGATTTGCGGATCACGAGCAAGAATTCTTTTTCTTTCTTGCTGAAGAACGGTGAACAATTCTAATGAACCAATGATCGCATATTTAATCACTTCAGCAATGCCATTTCTGAATTCAAATTCAGATAGCGTAAAAAGTTTTTTGATATCGCAGACAACAAGTTCGGGCTGATAGAAAGAGCCAAGCATATTCTTGCCGTTGGCAGTATTGATACCAGTCTTGCCGCCGATCGCAGCATCAACCTGCCCAAGCAATGTAGTTGGGGCATGGACAAGTTCGCATCCCCGTTTGAATATGGATGCAACAAATCCCGCAATATCAGTAATAACACCACCACCGAGGCTGATTATGATATCCTGCCTTTGAAAGTTTATTGAAAAAAGGTAATTGAAGATCATTTTCACTGTTTCAAGACTTTTATATCTTTCTCCGTCAGGGATGATAATATAGTGAACCTGATTGCCTTTCCTCTTCAAGTAATTTGCGAACTCATTAAGATATAAAGCACCAACAAGAGGATTCGTAATTATCACAATCTTTTTTCTTTCAAATGGCAGAATACCTGCAATATCAAATCCGATAATAACCGGGTAATTCTTTGATTTGGTTTTGACCAAAATTTTCTTCTGAGGTAGAAAATGCTTGAAACCATGTAATTTTAAATTTTCAATTATTTCATTTGCGATAACCTCTGGTGGTCGTGAAGAGGTATCAATTTCCAATCTGGCAAAATCATATAAATTCTTTCTATCCTTGTATAATCTCTCAATATCTGAAATTCTTCTTATCAGAGGTCTTTGATTTTTTACAGCAATCCGTCTTCTTAAGGTTTTCAGGTCAGCAAAAAGGTGAATGACAATTCCTGAATTCTTAAGCAACGCCCTGTTTTGAGGATCAATCACAATGCCACCACCAGTAGCAATCACGGTATTTCTAATATCCCTTATCTTTTCAACCACCCATTTTTCTCTTTTTCTAAAGTATCTTTCGCCATTCTCTTCAAAAATCTGTTTGATAGACTTTTTCTCTGTTAGTTCAATCATTTCATCTGTTGACAGGAATGGTCGGTTCAATTTATCAGCAAGTAATCTACCTATCGTATCCTTGCCTGTACCCATGAATCCAATCAGAATGATATTCTCAGACATTTTTTATCCTTTTTATGTATTGCCCATAACTCTTTTTTATATCATTGAGTGTATCACACCCAAATTTTTCGCAGATTTCGTCCGCGAGGATATATGCAAGCATTGATTCACCAATCACGCCAATGGATTCAACCACACATACATCTGCCCTCGGGTTTGGTGCCCTGGTCAGTCTTTTTGTATTCAAATCCACTGATTTCAACGAATTTTTAAGAGTCGGAATTGGTTTGATGTATAGCCTTATTTTTATCCTCTCTCCATTGCTTACACCGCCTTCAATCCCGCCTGCATTATTTGTCTTTCTGTATATTCCGCGCTGGTTATTGTAGCATATCTCATCGTGGAACTCCGACCCAAACATAGTAGATCCCTTTATTGCTTCACCTATCTCAACGCCCTTCACTGAAGGGATTGAAAGCATTACGAAACCAATCCTTGCATCAAGTCTTCTATCAAATTGTGTATAACTACCCAATCCTGGACAGATATTATCTGCATAAATTTCAACAACACCACCAAGGGTATCACCATTTCTACGCTTCTCCTGAATCAATTTTCTCATCTGACTTTTATTCCTTGCTGGACCAACTGCAATAACCTTTGAATTAACTATAATGCCAAATTCATTGAGAAAGGTTTTAAACACGGCACCAGCACAAACCCGTGCTACTGTTTCCCTTGCTGATGACCGCTCTGCCACATCCTGAATATCAGAAAATCCGAATTTCAGGATTCCTGCAAGGTCGGCATGTCCGGGTCGTGGTGTATAAACACTATTTTTCTTAGTCATAAATTCTTCTTTTCTATAATCCGCATTTTTCACAAACAAAGTCAGCGGTGAGCCAATAGTCCTTCCATTCCTGACCCCAGAAAGAATTTCAAAATTATCATTTTCAATCTTCATTCTTTCGCTTCTTCCGAATCCTGAGCGACGCCTGCCAAGTTCTTTACTTATGGCATCTATAGAAATCATTAAGCCCGCAGGCACACCATCAATTATTATTGTTATACCTTGCCCATGCGACTCGCCCGCAGAAAGTATCCTTATCATAACACCTCCTTCAATGCATTCCTCATTATCCTGACCGGTGGCGCATATTCAGTCCAGATACTGAATGAATACGCACCCTGAAACAAGAGCATGTCAATTCCATTTATTACTCTTATTCCTTTTCGTTCTGGTATCTTAAACCGATAATTAGTATCATAATACATACTGCCGTTCTTCAGAAATGGTACGATTCTTTTATGCATATCTGTTGATGTAGCATTGACCACGAAATCTATATCTCCAATGATTTGCCGAACTTGTTCTATCTCTACCACTGCAATATCATATTTTTTTGTTAGTGCACAAGGTTTTGATATTGTCCGATTGGTGACAAATATTTTCTGTGTTCTTTTCTTTCCTAAAACATACAATATTGCCCGGGCAACACCACCGGCACCGATTATCAAGACGACTCTATTTTCCAAATCTATATTATGTATTCTTAAGGACTCATTGAAACCATAAACATCAGTGTTTTCACCAATCATTTTATTATGTTTTATTAGAACTGTGTTCACCGCACCAACGATCCTGGCAATTGAACTCATTTCATCAAGGTATTTAATTACTTCTACCTTGTAGGGGTTTGTGATGTTCACACCACGGAATTTCAATTGTCTAATCCTGAGAATAATTTCTTTAAATCCTTCGGGCGGAACGCTTAAGGGATAATAAATACCTTCCACATTCAACTCCTTGAATGCGGCATTATGCATAGTCGGAGAATATGTAAGACGCAGGGGATATCCAATCACGCCGGTAATGAGCATTTTCTGACCTCCTGGACAAACCTTTTTATCTTCAAAGGATCCTTCTCCCCTGCCCTGGCTTCCACACCTGTACAAACATCAACACCATAAGGATTTAACAATTTTATCAAGGCACGCACATTGCGCTCATTCAATCCACCAGCAACAATGATCATACCCTTGATACCTTCCAACAATTTCCAGTTAAAAATCCTGCCACTGCCTTCACCAGGATCAAATAGAAATGCTGAAACATTGTAACGATCCATTTGTGCTACAATTTTTGCATATGTTGTCTTATTATCTATCTTTATTGTCTTAATCAACTTCGCATTCCTTATTGATCTGCAATATTCGGGTGTTTCAGAACCATGAAGTTGAACTACCTTAATTCCGGTGAGTTCGACTATCCTATTAATATCTTCAGGCAAATCATCCTTGAACACACCCACAGTCGTGATAAAAGGAGGAAGTCTATCAATTATCTCTCTAACAACAAATGGTTCAACCCTTCTCGGTGAATTTGCGAAGACGAATCCTATAGCATCCGCCCCACATTCAACCGCAATGAGGGCATCTTTTAGGCTGGTTATTCCGCAGATTTTTATCTTAGTATCCATTCAACCACTCACTCCCATTAGTAAAAATCCTTTTGAACTCGTTTTTCTGATTTTTCTTCACAATTTTTATCAAATTATCTAAACTACTATTTACATTTCTAAAAATATTCTTATTGTAAGGGTTCAATGTCTGTATTTCATAGTAAAGTTCTGGATTTTCCTGCACCACACTCAGTGTTGTCTTCAGTTGAGAATTAAAGGTCGTGCTTGAAATTCTGTTTAATTCCCCGAAATCATAACCACTTTTGATAAGGGTATTAACAAAAAGTATATTGATAAAATGAGAAAGCCCAAGAACATAAGAAACCAAGCGGTCGTGCTCATCAAACGAAAGATTGATAATTTTTACTGCAGTATCTTTAAAGAAATTCAATATTTTCTGATTTGCAATATTAGAACCACAATCACACAGACATACAACCTTATCCGCAAGGGTATGGGTTGATGGACCAAACATTGGATGAATACTTGTAATTTTAACTCCATTCTTGATTGCCCTTTTCACTGCGGGAATTAAATGGCTTTTGATACTTGCAATATCGCAGACTACTGCTTTACATTTTGACTCACAAAGTCGGTCAATAATCTCAGGCACAAGGCTCAATGGTGTAGCAATGAAAACAACCGTTTTCCCGGTCAACGCATCTTTTAAATTCGTGTAGTAAACAAATCCCTTGATTCCTCTTTGCTTTATATCACAGATACCTACAGAATGTCCCTGATTCTGTAAAAAATATGCCAACCAGCGCCCCATTGCACCCAGTCCACCAATGACAAGAATATTTTCCCTGCTCCCCGAATATGTTGAATAGTGAAACTTTTCCTGTTGAATTCTTGATTGTTCAATAAGACTCGTAATCAGCGATCTTGTAAAATTACTATCCATACCAATCTTTTCAGCACATTTCATTGCATTTTCAATTACACCCTTCTCCACATTCCAGTCTTGCAATGGAATACCCAGTTTCTTTTTCTCTCTGCCAATCTTCCTTGTAAGAGTCAGGCGTTGATAAATCAATGTAATGATCTTCTGATCTATGCATTTTACTTTTTTTCTCAAATCAATAAGTTTTCGCATATTGTCACCCCTTTCCTTTTAGTTCTAATATCTTCTTGCTGATATTGTCTGCCTGGAGCAAGGAAGTTCCCACCAGAATCGCATCAAACCCTGCTTTCTTCAATTTTTCTACTTCCTGTGCATTTCTAATTCCACTCTCGCTGACTGTCAGATAACAGTCAGGAATGAATTTCCGTAATTTCAAGGAAATCCTCGTATCCACCATAAAGTTGTTGAGATTCCTGTTGTTAGTACCAATGACATCGGTATCTGTTGAAATGGCTTTTTTTATCTCTGATAATGTATGAACTTCAACTACCGTAGTGAGTCCAAGCGAGTGTGCTACATTAATGAAATTTTTCAACTCACTCAGACTTAATATCCTTGCAATAAACAATATTCCATCTGCACCAAGATAAAACGATTCGAAAATCTGGAATTCGTCAATGATAAAATCTTTTCTCAATACTGGCAAGCAACTCTTTTTCTTCACCAATTCAATGTACTCATCTTTACCGCCAAAATATCTCTTATCTGTTATTACCGAAATAACATCAGCACCTGCTGATTCGTAGATATGAGCAAGTCTTGAAGGATTGAATTTTTTTACAATTATTCCTGTAGATGGAGACATCCTCTTTATTTCCGCGATCAACGATATACCTTTACTCTTAATGCTACCCTTGAAATCCCGTAGCTCAGAATTTCTACCCTTGATTAAATCAATAAATCGCATTCTTTTTTTCTTACAACTGATTTCTTTTCTCTTGTTACTGATTATTTCTTTTAGAAAATCCATTTGTATACCTCTTTAACCCTTCAAGTTTTTTCAATGCTGAACCTGTGAGGACTGATTCACGCGCAAGGGCAATACCATTTTCAATTGATTTTGCCTTTCCTGATACATAGATAACAGCAGCAGCGTTCAACACTGCAACATCAGTTTTTGGACCAGGCACCCCATGTAGCACTTGAGCAATCGCATTTAGACTTTCCTCTGTCGTTCTTACCTTGAGTTCTTCAATGCGACAACGGTCAATCCCGAATTCCTCGGGTGAGATTTCATACTCTGTGCTCACTCCATCTTTGATTTCATAAACATAAGTCTTGTCCGTTATCGTCATCTCATCCATGCCATCAGCACCATGAACAACAAGACAATGATGCACGCCAAGATTTTTCAATGTCCCTGCAATCTTATCCATAAATTCTTTTTTACACACCCCGATAACCTGTCTTTGCACAGAAGCCGGGTTACACAATGGTCCAACCAGGTTGAATATCGTCCTGATACCCATTTCCTTTCTTGGTCCAATGGCAAATTTCATTGCGGGATGAAAAAGCGGAGCAAATAGAAAACCAATACCGATATTTTCAATACAAATCCTGATAAATTCTGGTTCTAAATCCGTTCTTATTTCAAGTGCTTCAATCAGGTCTGCACTTCCACAAAGGCTTGATACTGAACGATTACCATGCTTTGCAACACAGCAACCAGCACCTGCAGCGATAAATGCGGAAGTTGTTGAAATATTGAATGTTCCTACCACATCACCACCAGTGCCACATGTATCAACAATATGATCTACAGCACAGTCAAGGTGCACCATCTTTTCCCGCATTGCTTGAGCAAAACCTGTTATCTCATCCGTTGTTTCACCTTTCATTCTCAAAGCGGTCAAAAGTGAACCAATCTGTGCAGGTGTAGCATTCCCCTCCATTATCTCAAGACAGACCATATATGCCTCATCCCGGCATAATGATTGATTATCCACCAGTTTTTTGATTGCCTCGGTAATGTGCATAATCACCTCCTGATATTAAAACAGGAAAAATTTCCTGTGTGGCAGGCATTGCCATTTTGGTTTACAACCGCAAGGATCGCATCCCGGTCACAATCTGCCCTCAGTTTGACAAGTTCCTGGGTATTACCTGAAGTCTTTCCTTTGAACCATAATTCCTTTCTGCTCCTTGAAAAATACCACATTTTACCAGTCTCAAATGTCTTTTGCAGTGAATCCTTGTTTGAATATGCAAGCATCAAGATAGTCCCCGAGATATCCTGAGTGACTGTTGGTATTAAATCATTTTTCCAGTTCAAGGATTCTATAAAGACATCATCAAGTCTGATCTTCTTTGTATACAATGCCATACCCAATTGCACATCAATATCCATTTTCGCAAGTGCTATGACCTCTTCAATTGATGATATGCCTCCAGCAACAGTTATCTTTTTCTCAGTTATATCTCTAATCCTCTTTACTAATTCAAAATCAATACCCTGCATCGTACCTTCCCTTTCTACAAATGTAAATAGAAATTCACCCGCATAAGGTTCAAATTCTTTGATTACTGTTAAAAGACCAATCCCAAGATTTTCTCTCCAGCCATAAGCAACAATTTCTTTATCATAAGTATCAAGAGCAATCACAATATTGCTTTCGCCCACTTCTTTTTTCAAATCTGTAAGAAAACTGTGGTTGATTTCTTTCTTATCAAATGCCATTGAACCAATGATTATTTTGTTAGCACCTGCCCGAATAATCTCCTTTGCCTTTTCAATGGTTCTTATGCCACCACCAACCCGACAATCTGCAATCTTTAACAAGTCCTTGATAATTTTGAGGTTATCGCCCCTGCCCATTGCTGCATCAAGGTCAATAACCGCAATCTCATTGTATTTATTGAACTCCTTTGCCAGATTCATGGCATCATCACATTCAAGAACCTTTTCTTTCCCTCTTCTCAACTGGACCACTTTTCCATCCATTAAATCAATTGAACTTATTACCATCTTATCTTCACCCCTTTCTTATCAAGAAATTTTTTTATTTCGCTAATTGTAAATTCCTTATAATGCAATACTGATGCCAGGAGCACTGCATCAGCCTTACCGTCTTTAATCACTTCATATATCTGATTTAGATTCCCCGCGCCACCTGAAGCAATCACCGGAATATTCACAAGTGTTGCAACCGCCTCTGTCAATTCAACATCATATCCAATTCTTGTTCCATCACGGTCAATTGAATTCAACAAAATCTCACCTGCGCCTGATTTTTCGCATTTTTTTGCCCATGCTATTACATCCTTTTTTGAATCATATCTGCCCCCGTGAGTAAAAGCATGCCATCCATTACTCATTCTCTTCGCATCTATTGATACCACAATGCACTGGGAACCGAACCTATCTGCTGATTTCATGATCAATTCTGGATTCTCAATGCCTGCGGTACAAATTGCCACCTTGTCTGCACCAGCATTCAACAAATCTCTTATATCAGTGATTGACCTTATACCACCACCAACACAGAACGGAATAAAAACCTTCTTTGCAACCTTTTCAACAACCTTTATCATTATCTTACGCTTCTGGACCGAGGCAGTAACATCAAGAAATATCAACTCATCCGCACCCTGGTCATTGTAGTATTGTGCGAGTTCTACAGGGTCTCCTGCAAAACGCAATTCCTTGAACCTGATGCCTTTGACAACATAACCATTATCCACATCAAGGCAGGGAATGATTCTGATCGTCAGCATTTTTCCACCCAGTTTTTCAATAGCACCAGCCCATTCTTTCCGCTTTTTTCCGGATGGAATTGAACACCATAGATATTCCCCTGATTTATTATTGAAGCATATTCTGCACCATAATCACTCGTACCGATCACTAAATTGTGCTGTGATGTAACAAGATAGTAACTATGTAAGAAGTAAAAGAACTGAGTCTTTCTTTCAAATCCAGTAAGTGGCGAAGGTTTTAATATCTTCACGCTATTCCAGCCAATCTGTGGAACTTTGTATTTGCGAAATCTTTTTATCTTTCCTTTGAAGATACCAAAGCCTTTAGCATTACCTGATTCTTCACTTTTTTCAAAAAGCAGTTGTAAGCCAAGACAGATTCCAAGAAATGGCAGGTCATCACTGAGCCAGTTCAGGATGGTTTCAAATAATCCGCTCCTTTTCAGTTTATTCACTGCAGAACCAAAAGCACCCACTCCAGGTAGTATCAGTCTTTTGACTGATGAAATATCCTCTGGTCTCTTAACAACACGCGCATTAAATCCGAGATAATCAATTGCATTCTTTACTGACTTTAGATTTCCAGCGCCATAATCAACAATTCCAATCATATAACCCCTTTTGTGCTCGGGATATCCCTTATCCTTTTACTTATCATACATGCCTCTCTGAGTGCCCGTGCAAAAGCCTTGAATACTGCCTCAACCTTATGATGGTCTGACCTTCCAGAAATCAATTTTATATGCAGTGTGCACTGACACCCATTAACAAAGCCTGCGAAAAAATCCTGAATCACATCGGTTCTTAGATCCCCAATTTTTTCTGTTCTGAAATTTCCTGAAAATCTCAGGAGCGGCCTTCCTGATATGTCTATCGCAACCATTGCCAGTGCTTCATCCATCGGATGGATAAAAAATCCTGCTCGATTTATCCCTTTTTTGTCTCCAAGTGCCTTGTGCAATACTGCTCCAAGACAATAGCCTGTATCTTCAACCGTGTGGTGTTGATCAACCACAATATCGCCTTTTATCATTCCCCTAAGATTGAATCCGCTATGTTTGGTCAGGGTCTCAAGCATATGATTCAAAAAACCGACTGATAAATCAATTTTGCACACACCAGTACCTTCAATTGTTAATTTTAACTCTATCTCTGTTTCTTTTGTTTTACGAACAATCTCTGATTTACGCATTTTGAAACCTCCTTGACTTAAAATACCTCTCTTAGATTCTGCAAAAATATTCTATTTTCTTCTGTTGTTCCAATCGTAACCCTGAGCATATTTTTCAGTGCTGAATGGTTGAATCTTCGGACAAGAATTCCCTTTTCATACAATTTTTCAAAGGTCTCTTTCGCGGTTTTCTTCTTCAAGCCAAAAAGAATAAAGTTTGCGTGGGACCGAACCGGAGAGATTTCTCGAATATTACTCATTTGTCTGAATAATCTTTCCCTTTCGGCAATGATCTTTTCAACAGTTTCCTTAATCAATTGTTTTTTCCCAAGTAGATACTCGGCGGAAATCTGCTGGAAAATACCCACCGAAAATGGCAGTTTTGCCTTGGCAATCTGTCTGACGAACTCTGGATTTCCCAAAAGATAGCCGAGCCTTATACCAGCAAGACCAAATGCCTTTGAGAATGTTCTCAATATCAAAAGGTTTTCGCATTTGGTAAGCAGATGCTGACAGGTTTTTGTGTGAAACTCGTAATATGCTTCATCTACTACAACAAGAGAGTCGCATTTTTTTACTATTTCTTCAATATCAGCAATTTCCATTGCAGTGCCGGTTGGATTGTTCGGCGAAGCAAATATAATTAACCTGGACTTATGTGAATTGCTTCGTAGCATATCAGCATCAAAGGAAAAGTCTTTTTTCAAGGGAACTTCAGTAATCTTCAGATTGAGAATATTTCCAATATATGGGTAGATTGCAAAACCCGGTGTAATAAGTGTAATATCGTCACCTTTATCACATGTTGCGAGCATTATGCTAAGTATCAATTCGTTTGAACCATTTCCTATGAGAATGCCATCCGGTGAATGACCTGTATAATCAGCAATGGCATTTTTCAATTTTTCAGGATCGCCCTTTGGATACCGATTCCAGTTGGGATTTTTCAATCTTTCCAAAATTTCCTGTTTGTCTTCAACCGGAATATCATAAGGAGATTCATTCTGGTTCAGTTTTATCTTCGCATCCTGAGGAACCTCGTATGGTGCCAGTTGGATTATTGATTCTTTTATCTGCATCATATCACAACCTTCCTAAATTCGTATTCAAGGATATCAGCAGCACCAAGTTTTTTTAGTTTAGGAATCAATTTGATCACCTCGCTCTTCTTCACCGCAATCTTCACAGCAAATCCTTTTTCTCCATAAAGTGGTGCAACGGTTGGCGAACGCATACACGGCAAAATCTTCACCATCTTTCCAAATTTGTTCTTGGGCACATTCATTTCAAGCATCACCCTTTCCCGAGCATCAAGCACTGCTTGAAAAAGCATTTTGAGTTCTTCAATCTTTTCTTTCTTCCATTTATTTTTCATTGCTTCCTTACTGGCAACAAATCTGGTGGTTGATTCCATTATTACCTTGAGTATTTTTAATTTGTGCTCTTTCAATGTACTACCTGTTGCGGTATTATCAATAATCATATCAGCATCTTCTGGAGGAAAAACCTCTGTAGCACCGTATGTGCGCAGAAATTTATATCTGAATCCTTCTCTATTAAGAAAATTTTTTGTCAATCTTTCATACTCTGAAGCAACGATTATTCTTTTCTTTCGTAATGTGGAAATATCTGTATCTTCAGGAACC
>JBDRWH010000011.1:0-21802 GCA_039802325.1 Caldifarciminota bacterium | reverse complement strand
CCCCATTAAACCTGAAATATAACCAACCTGCGAATTTTCGGGAAAATCTATTGCGTAGAAATTTGCTGAAGATGGCGCATAGTTTTCAACCCAAGTCTGTCCGCCATTCGTAGTTTTGTATACAAGTCCTACAACCCCGCCATATTCTTGCGGAGCACCTGAAACTGCATATCCAGTATCAGCATTAAAGAAAAATATATCCTGAATTGTCCGCCAACTCTCATTATTTGGTAAGGTTTGTAAAGTCCAGTTATCACCGCCATCAGTGGTTTTGTAAATCACGCCGCCTTCAACAGCCACCAACCTCCCACCGATATAACCTATCTGGTCATTCACAAATCTCACCGCATACAAATTGGCAGTAGTATTTGTATTTTTTGGAATCCAGGAATTACCTCCATTTGTCGTCTTTAAGAATAATCCATTTGCACCACAAGCAAAACCTAACTGGTTGTTCAGAAAATCAACATCATAGAGATTTATACCAGTGCCAGATGATTGTTGAACCCAGTCAATCCCGCCATTTGTAGTTTTAAGAATATAACCGCTCCAACCAACGACATAGCCTACCTGTTCATTTTCCGGAAAATCAACCGCTGAAAAAACGACTTCGGGTCCGCTATTCAAGAAATTCCAGGTTGAACCAGCATTAGTTGTCTTCAGAATTTGTCCACACACCGGTGTAATAAAATCCCAGACATTGCCAACTGCAAAGCCAGTCTGTGCATTAGCAAAATAAATCTTCATGCCCGCGGCAATATATTTTGGTATGACAACCGTATTCCAACTATTGCCGCCGTCTGTTGTCTTCATAATAAAACCTGCGCCTCCTGCCCAGCCTCCAGCATAACCAGTCTGGGTGTCTATAAAATGGACTGCATAGATTTCCCGGCTTGAATATTGCCAAATGGTCTGCCACGAATTGCCACCATTAGTGGTCTTGATAATCGTTCCATAACCACCTGAGGTAACATATCCTCCTGCATAGCCAGTCTGGTTATCAACAAAACTCACATCCATAAAAGTGACATTTGCCGGGCTTGTCATACTAATCCAGTTTGAGCCGCCGTTGGTTGTCTTTAACAATACAGGTGTTGTGGCATTATTGCCACCCACTGCAAAGCCGGTATTGGCATCAACCGGAAAATGGACTGCATGAATCCAGTAGTCTGCTGATGAATACTGTAAATTCCAGGTTTGGCCACCATTGGTTGTTTTTAAAATCTTTTGACCCCAGCCACCTACAGCGTAACCAATTTGATTATTACCCTGAGGGAAATCAACATCATACAGCCTGGAGCCATATTCACCTGTGTATTGAAATGTCCAGTTTGTACCCTGGTCTGTTGTTTTCAAGATGATTGAATAAGTAATGTTGCCTATGGATGCCTGTAACAGCCCCACCGCATAACCGGTCATTGCATCCGGGAAATCTATGCTGTAAAGCTCGTAATATCCAGGCTGGGAATCAGGATGGGGTGTGTAACTGATGTTCCATGTTATCCCACCATCGGTTGTCTTGAGAATAGTTCCACCTTCAGCATCCACCAGGAACACAATATTCTCATTGATAACACAGAGGTTGCCATATTGATTACTTTGAGGTTTTGGGCTCTGCCAGACCCAGGAAAGAGGCGTGGTCTGGGATATACCAAATGTAAAAACTATTAATGTTATTGTAAAAATCAATTGTTGGTTCATGATACCTCCTTTACTGAATATTTATTATCCATAATTGTGTCCTGATTATGGGTTGATATTACATAAAGATGCCCGAAAAATCATTCATTCTGAGAGATTCATATACTTAAGCTTGACAAATGACCAATTTTCTATATAATTTTCCATTTATGGATAACAAATATGAAAAGCTGTTTTTCATGGTAAAAGATTCATATTACCAGGATAAATTATCAATCAGAAAAATTGCACTCAAGTTTAATATTCACTATCAGACTGTCTTCAGATGGTTAAAACGATACAAGAGTGTTGGAAAAGAAGAATTTCCCTGGTGTTATAAAAGACATGGGAGACGTATATCTACAAACATTGAAAATATTGTGATTAAGTATAAGGAAAGATACCCCTGGCTCACAATCACCTCTACACGGAAAATGCTCTTGAAGAAAAAAATAAAAATCTCATGCAAGGCAATCTGGAACATCTGGAAACGCAATGGTTATGCAGGATTTGACCAAAAATTGATGGGAAATGATTTTACTGACTTCGTACCCCTGACCAGAGAAGCAAGATTGAAATTAATGCAGGCACAGAGATATTATGAAAGTGGAATGATTAAAGAATCCGCAAGAATCCTGAATACAATACCTTGTTTACCAAAAAACGATTTGATCTTGCAGGTGCCCTATGAGAAATTAAATCTTAAACGAAGGATAGAAAGACTAATGATGCAATTCGGAACCATAACATTGTCAGAATATCTTCAGAAAGCAGAACAGGTTTATCAACAATGTATTAAAAATCAGTGGAATTACTCAGCATTAAGAATTGGCATTGCATTGTGTCTTGCATTATCATGGTTTGGTACCCCAGAAAGATTATCAAAATGGATAAAAAGGATTGAACGCCTGATACCTTCTTCTATTAGAAAGGCGAGGGACTTATTTCCCATATACTTTACAATGCTACTCTCTAAGTGCCATTGCTTTGTACAACAGTTAAAGATAAGAAAGGCACTTGACCTACTCCGTTATGCTTATCGTCTTGTTTCTCAACAACAAAAACCATCTTCTAATTTTCTTTATGACCTTGCAATTCAATACATAGATGTTGAGGATTATAACACTGCAGAAAATTTACTGAAAAGGGCATTTGAAAGACTTGCTGAACAAAGGAAAAAGAGAGCAAAGGCGTTACTTGCAATCTATGTCTATCTTTCAAGATGTGAAAAGAAGGCTGCCCTGAATCTCCTGAAAGAAGCAGAAATTTATGATTGGGTCAGAAACGCCCAGTTATCCCGCTTCCAGTCATTTTTTGCATTAATTGAAGGAAAGCCCTTAGAGTCACTCAGCCTTGTACAAAAAGCACTGAATTCAGCGAAAGAGGCAGGATTGCCTCTTGATATTGCTAATTCTTATCTTGCGACCGCAAGTGTATATATGTGCTTGGGAGAAATGAAAAAGGCAAGGGCATTAATAAATGTTCTAAGAAATTTCACGAAAAAGATAAAGATGAACCGACAATTGTTAATTGCTAATATATTGCTACAAAAATTTCCCAAAAACAAAGAAGTCTTAAAATTAAGTACAGTTAATCTTGCCCGGCTTTTGAAAAACAAGGGTTATATAGCTGGCTATAACTATGCCAAGAAAAAAGGGCTGATGTTCTATTTTTATCGCTATCTCTTCTTCTATCCTGAAATTGTTCAAAAAAGGATTGAAAAGAATAAGCCAACATATTTGCCTAAAACCATTTTACGTCTGCCGATATTTAATATAAAGACCGATGTCTACCACATTAATCTATTGGGCAGAATAACCATCTTTCGCAATCAAAGATATCTCAAAGTTCATCTTTTACCCAAAGATACCGCAATACTCTTGTTTATTATAACCAGAATCAATGAACCAGAAAAATCATTGAATTTAAATGAATTATACAAAAACTTCTGGCACAATAATCCAAGTCCCGCACGGCTTTTTTCCCATAGTTTGGTGCGGATAAAGAAGCAACTAAAGATTTCTGCCCATTATTTAGAGGTAAAAAGGCAGGCTGGTGAATCTTATATGATCAATCAAAATCTTTATTTTACCACTGACTATCAGGAATTCAACGAGACCCTTGCACGGGCAAAAGCGCTACAGCGGGCAGGAGAATGGGGATTTGCAAGAAAAGAATATCTAAGGGCATTTAAATTATTTAGGAGTGAGCCATTCAAGAAGAACTTTGACAACTGGTCAGTGGATATGAGATTTAAGATTTTGAGCCAGTTTGAGACCGAAGCAATAAACTTTGCAAAGAGTTGTATTGAGCACGGCAATAAAACCGACGCCCGGAAAATTTTGCAGAAGGTCTTGAAGATAATTCCGGATTCTGAAGAGTCTCAAAGACTACTTGAGACTCTTTGATTACGCAGATAAAAAGAGTAGATTGTAGAGATACAAAAATATTGCTGGGGAGTTTAGCAGAGATTATGATATTATCATTATTGCCTCTTGATTTTTCTGTTAGAATATATAAAATTTAGTTATGATAACAAATGTTCTTAATCTCATTGTTTTTATGCTTAACATTACCTCAGCTGATGGGGCATATACTGGAGAGGCGGTTTATACAGGTGGTACTGAACTCATAACTGCCTCATTCAAACTCTATGACCAAAAAGGCAATATGCTCTATCACATAATAAATCCTGACGCATTTACCTTTTTCATCAGCAATTCAGGACAGGTCTTTGCCACCAATGAGCAAATGTTATATCTCTATGAACTGAACGGAAATATAATTCCTCTGAAAAAACTAATCTATCCAAATGGTTTTGACTTTTCTCCAGACAATACACTATTCTTTGCCTCGGACCGAGATGGGATCTTTGCCTATTCCATGACCGGCACCATGGTTTATCAATTTATGCCGGGCCGTTTATTTGCAACAACTGAGCAGGGAAAGAAAATGGGTATTGTCTCTACTGATACATTATTCTATTATGAAGGCGGAAATTTGAAATTTCAGAAGATTCTAAGAAGTCCATTTGTGCGCAAACTTTACTTTTCTCCAGATAAGGAATGGCTCCATATTGAACTTCCAGATACTACAGAATTGATTCAGATTTTTGATAACATGATCAGGGAGGACTAATGATTATTTTTATTATCTTCAGTGTTGGATGGCCTCTCTCACCTCAGAACCAGACCCATCCCTTGGGCAATAACTGGGGCGAATTTCAGGATTATGGAGGAAGTCCATATATGCATCCAGGTATTGATGTAATGGGACTATCTGTGGGACGTCCTGTTTATGCAGTACAGCGGGGGATAGTCAAAGCCTGGCTTACAACCCAGGCTGAATTACACTGGCGTCTCGCCATTGCTGATACAAACATCTCAACGGATTCGGTTGAAGCCTGGTTATATGCCCACATTGACCCTAATCAGTATCATAAAAATGTTGGTGACATTGTAAATGCTGGTGATCTTATTGGCTATCTTGTTCAATGGCCCATAACCGGATTTGACCACTGTCATTTTGCCCGGATAAAAGATATTGGTGCTGTCTGGAATACCGCAGATTGGGCATTTATCCAGAATCCCCTTGCTATTATCACTCCTTATGCAGATACTGCAAAACCTGTATTTGAAAATGCGTATGGTAGTTACAAATTTGCCATATGTAACAACAATACAAGCACTTATTTGAATCCTCCAACAACGGTATCTGGTAGCATTGATATTATTGCCAAAATATATGATAAGACTGGCATTCCATTATCACAAAATCCTGTCTGGGAAGAGATGATACCCCTGCGCATCAGTTATGAGATCCATGGTCCCCAGAATGTGCCTGAAAGGCTTTCTTTCTTGTTCAGGGGTCGTCTAAATTACACAAGTAATATAACTGTTGTATACAAAGATGATGCAACCTGTAATTCCCGTGGTGATTATGATTATCGGGATTATTACTTTATCGTTACAAACACTGATGGTGATAGTCTAATTGAGGCATCCGACGCTAATTACTCCTGGAATACAAGTACCTTCCCTGCAGGCCATTACTGGATTGTAGTCACGGCTTCTGATGCGGCTGGCAATACTACAAAGGATAGTATGATGGTTACAATACCGGGTCAATATGTAACTGAGACTTCATCTTATATTATCCAGGCTGGAAACTTTGGAAATTTCATCAAAGAATTCAACAATCTATTTACTGAGTACGATGCTCATTTATACGACATCAATGGTAGAATTACAGATATCCAGAAAAATCTCTCTGCAGGAGTTTATTTTCTAATCTACGAAAAGGACGAGCAGTTATATCATAAGAAGATCATAATTGTAAGATAATTTTTTCAGGCTCTTGATTTTACCGACAAAATGTGTATAATACTATTACCAGACCAGCATCTATGCCTTTTAACAAATGACCATCTTTTACTGGGGGATCGTCTAATGGCAGGACGGTTGGCTCTGGACCAACTGATCGGGGTTCAAATCCCTGTCCCCCAGTCCTCTGGTAGTTATAACCATAATAAGTAGGAAGTGGGAAGTTAGAAGTGAGTTTATATTATTAGCACCTTGAGACTTAAGTCTATAGAAAGAATTTTGGATGAATTTTCATAGTAAACGGAGAGCTTTCAGTCTGACCGAATCTATTGTTGCATTACAATATATTAAAATGAAATTCAGGTGAATTTTTAAGTGTAGCCAGAACTGAGCAGTATCTATCCCGTGATAATTCAAAAGCCCTTAGCAAATCTTCTCTCTTATAATCACCCTTGCATTCAATCTCATAGAAGATTTTTAGATATCTTCTTGGGTGTTCTGTATTCTTTTCTCCTCTAAGAATCATTTTAAATGAATCAATCTTGCCACCTTTTTTTTGTAGAATTGCCACTATATCCATTCCCATGCACCCGGCAAGTGCTACAAGCAATAATTCCATTGGTTTGAATCCTTTACCAAGACCACCGGATTCTGTGTCCGTATCCACGATCATATTATGATTTTGTTCGTCCTGCGCAGTGAATTGTAACCCTTTCTTATTCCAGGTCAGCGTAATCATTGTTTTATCTTGTTCATGCCTTCGGTTGCCCTAAAATGCCCTATTTTATCTTATTCATTGAGCAGTGTGTCAATCAATGCCTCAAATACAGGAATCAGTTCATCTGCATAACCTATTTGAACCTTTCTTACCTTACCTTTTTTGTCAATAAAAAGAGTATGTGGTATTGAACTGACACCAAATTTTTGAAATACTTCGTTGGTTCCGAGAAGTATTGGATAGTTTATCTTATTCTGCTGGCTAAATGTCTCAAGCGTATTTTTTTCTTCTGTACTTACACCAAGGATTATCAATCCTTTGTCTTTGTATTTGTCGTAAATTTCAATCAAGTGAGGGATTTCCCTTTTACATGGCGGGCACCAGGTTGCCCAGAAATCTACAATAACAACCTGGTTTGTTAATTTTGAAAGTGTATATTCATTTCCATCAAGAGATGTCAGGGTAAAATCGTTGGCTGTTCCTGCTGGCTTTGAATTTTTATTCGCACAGAACACAGAAAGAAAACACATTATCAGACATAATATTATGAGATATTGCTTCATTTTGCCTCCTTTGGCTTTTTTGACTTAGCACCTAAGTATTTGCCTAATTTCTTGATCAAAACTTCCTTTGAAACAGAGCCTATGATTCTTTCTTTAATGTCTCCGTGTTCAAAAATAAGAATTGTAGGAATATTTTGGATATCAAGGTCATTGGCTGTTTTGATTTCATTGTCAACATTTACCTTACCAATTTTTAACCTATCCGCATATTTCTTGTCTATTTCTTCCAGGTATTTGGTTATTGTAATACAGACAGGTGACCAGATTGCCCAGAAACAAACAAGGTATGGTTTTTCTGATTTCTCAACCTCCTGAAAAAAATCAATATCTGTTAATTCATTTATCATGTTCAAACCTCCTTAAATAGGGTGAAACGTGTCTTATATTCTGAATCGGATGTCACTGAACCGTCTCATCCCTGTACAGATCTTTGTTTTATGCTTATGCTGTGACCATAAACTAAATTGTTGATCCATTAAATTTCGTCGTTTTTTGCTTGATAAAGGGTATATGTTTCACGTGAAACATTAGAAGTTACCATGATATCCAATCTTTATCATTCTGTTCAATTGCTGGTTTTTATTACTATTATCAAGCAAATCCCTTAGTGCAAATTCAAAAAACACCTGTTCATGGAACATAAACCTTATTCCAGTATTCAGGTATCCCTTATTTTGGTCCCGGGTATCAGAAAAATTTGGAGAGTAATCAATCATAATCCTGGTTGACCCAAATTCAAATAGAATTCCGGTAAACAAATCCACCCTTCCACCCTGTTCAAATGAATAGTTTATTCCTATTTCAGGGGCAATCTCTAATCCTGGATAATCAAAAACCTCTCCAATTACGCAATAAAGACCTTTTGACATAATATCATATCTTGCAGAATCATATTCCCCATAACCCTGGTTGTCAAAACCCAGGACCACACCTGGAACCATCATATTCTGCTCAATTGCCAAGATTCTTGCCTGGATACCTGGCTGTCTATAAAAATCAGGATCACCAGCACCAATCAGATTTGAGGCACCATAACTTAGACCAAACGATAACCTGTCCCATAACCCAACATGGGCATACCCTACAATCTCCCCAAGTGGACCAAATCTTAGTTGGGCAGAATATTCGCCGTGTTTCAAAAAATCCAAATCGGGTTGGTCAATCAAATACATACTGAATATTAAAGTAATAATCATTTTACCTCCTAAAAATTCCCCATAATCCTTAATGTGTCCTGACCAAATATTTCTCTTATCTTTAATAGTACATCTGGTTGTGGATTGATCCTTAGGGTTTTTGATCTTATGCTTTTCAAACCATTATCACCCGGGATCATGAACCAGACTTCACATTCCCCCCGATATCTGTTTATCAATTCGTAAAACGCTTTCAATTTCTCTGAGTGAATTTGCTTGGTGTCGCACTCAATAAGGATACGTTTATAATGAGCGTAAACCTGGTCAAGTGGATATATCTGGTCTGCTCTTATCTTTTTCTTATCTTCCTCACCAAAAACTGAACCTTTAACAATAATAAGCAAGTCCTGTTTTAACAAACTGGCAAATCTTTCAAATTGTTCTGCGAAAACAAACACATCTGCTGAACCCTCAAGGTCTTCAAGGGTGATTATTGCATATTCTCTGCCCTTTTTATCTTTTTTTATCTTTTTTGCATTCAATATTCCGCAAATTGTCAGGATTTTGCCATTTTCCTGATTATTTACCCTTGGGCAGGGTGTAAAACCTAACATTTGAAATTCCTCTTTGTGTTTTTCTAAGGGATGTTCACTAAAATAGAACCCAAATGCCTCTTTTTCAACTGCAAAATGATCAATTTTGCTCTTTTTTGATGATTTTTGCTTATCTTTTCCAGGGTTTTCTCCTCCAAAAAGCGATTCCTGTAGCCTATTTTCTTCTTTTTCTGTCATTTTACTCAAAAGTTTCTCAATATCAGGATCAAGAGAAGAAAACGCACCTGCCTTTATCAGAAATTCAACTGCTTTTTTGTTAATACCCTTATTTCTAATCTGAAAATCAGTAAATGAACGAAATGGTCCTCTTTTTGTTCTTTCATTTATAATTGCATCAGCAACTGGTTGACCAAGATTTTTTATTGCGATAAGCCCATATCTTATTGACCTTCCTTCTCTTTTGAATAGGTGAAAGCTCTTATTGATGTCTGGCGGAAGTATTTCAACACCGAGACTGCGTGCTTCTTTTATAAGCACATTCAATCGGTCAGTATCATTGATTTCGCTATTCAGTGAGGAAAGCATAAACTCAATCTTGAAATGACTTTTCAAATATGCAGTATGATATGCAATTACTGCATAGGCAGTGGCATGCGATTTGTTAAAACCATATCCGGCAAACGGTGCAATATGATTGAATATTTTTTCTGCAATATCAGTTGATATTTCGTTCTTTTCAGCACCAGCGATGAATTTCTCTCTAATTTCTTGCATTAACTCAGGAATCTTTTTTGCCATTGCCCGCCTGAGATTATCTGCTTCAGCAAGAGAAAATCCTGCAATTTCAGAAGCGATTTGCATAACCTGTTCCTGATACAGAACAGTTCCATATGTTTCTTTAAGGATTTTTTCTAACTTTGGATGCAGATATGAGATCTTTTCAGGGTTGTTTTTATTTTCAATTAATTTTTCAATATTTACATTGCCCATAGGACCTGGACGGTAAAGTGCAATTATAGCAATGATATCCTCAAATTTTTCAGGTTTCATGCTCCTTAGTAATTCCTGCATACCCTGGCTCTCTAATTGGAATACACCGATTGTCTTGCCATCCTTAAGAAGATCATAGGTGTCCTTATCATCAAAGGAAATATCCTCTTTCTTCAAATTCACAGCTGAAAGACATTCTTCAATTACAGTAAGGGTCTTTAACCCCAGGATATCCATTTTGAGCAATCCAATTGCTTCAAGCGCATTTTTCTCGTATTGTGTTGAGATATCTCCTCGTTCTGGATTTTTGTATAAGGGGACATATTCAGTCAATTCTTTTGGTGTGATTACAACCCCGGCTGCGTGAATAGAAGGGTGACGGGCAAGACCTTCTAATTTGCGTGCAATTTCAATCAATTCACCATATTCTTTTTTAGAGTTTATCAACTTGGTGAACTCTTTATTATCCTCAAGGACCTGTTCTATCTTCTTGTTGTGAGGAATCATTTTTGCAATTTGATCTACTTCGTTGTATGGAATCCCTAATACCCTTGCCACATCCCTTACCACAGCCCTTGCTTGCATTGTTCCAAAGGTAATAACCTGGGTAACATTGTTTGCTCCATATCTTCTCTTAATATACTCTATCACTTCTTCCCGTCTGGTATCGCTAAAATCAACATCAACATCTGGCAGACTCACGCGTTCAGGGTTCAGAAACCGCTCAAACAAGAGGTTGAATCTCAAGGGATTCACATCTGTAATACCCAGAGAATACAGGACTAAACTGCCAACTGCTGAACCCCTTCCTGGACCAACCGGAATATTGTTTTCTTTTGCATATTGAATAATGTCACGCACGATCAAAAAATAACCAGAAAGTCCCATTTTTTTGATTACTTTTAGTTCATAATTCAATCGTTCCTTGATTTCTTCAGTAACTTCAGGAAACCTTTTTCCAATATTTCTGAAACTCAAATCTCTAAGATAATCAAAATCAGTCTCATATTCTTCAGGTCGTGGGAAATTAGGCAATTTAACATCCTTGCCAGAAGTGTCAATAAGCAGATTGCATCTTTCACCAATTAGCCAGGTATTTGATATTGCTTCAGGCAAATCATTAAACAAATCTGACATTTCTTTTGGTGAACGAAAATAAGCCTGTTTGGTCTCAAATTTCAACCTCTCTTTGTCAGCAAGGGTTTTCTTTGTGCCAATACATAGAAGGATATCATGCGCTTTCCAATCATCCTGGGTAAAATAATGACAATCATTAGTTGCCACAACAGGTGCATCATATTTCTGGCTTAATTCAAGAAGTCTTGAATTGGTCTCCTGTTCGTGCCTCAATCCAAGACGCATTATCTCAATATAGAAGTTATCTTTCCCAAAAATATCCTGGTATTCCTGGATTGCTATCTCAGCACCTTTGATATCACCCATATTGATTCTATATGGTATCTCACCTTTAAAACAGCCAGATAACCCGATAAGACCATTGTGATAATCTCTTAATAACTCCTTATCAATCCTTGGTTTATAATAAAATCCCTCAAGATACGCCAGAGAAGAGAGTTTAATCAAATTCCGGTAACCGGTTTCATTTTCACACAAAAGGGTCAAGTGGAAAGATGATTCAGGTATTTTGGTATCCCTTGTCTGGTCTTTACGCGACCCAGTCGCAACATAGGTTTCCATTCCGATAATTGGTTTGATTCCCCTTGCTCTTGCAGTTTTATAAAATTCTATTACGCCATAAAGATTTCCATGGTCGGTTATTGCAAGGGTGTCCATTTCATATCTATGAGCCAATTTTACAAGTTCCTCTATACCCATTGCGCCATCAAGCAATGAATATTCTGTATGATTATGCAGATGAATAAATGATTTCACATTAGTTCAATTTGACACACTTAATTTTTGCATATCATAAAGATAAATTACCTAATGGAAGATAGAGCGGATTTGCACAGTAAATTTCCTTACACCTTGGACAGAGTATAAATGAAAACTCTTTGAAGACTTCTTCCTCCAACAAATCTTCAGGTACTGATTTTATTTTCTCCAATTCTTTGTGAATATCAACATTGGCGTCTTTTATATTGATAATACCGTCAAAATCAGCAAACACCTTTATTATCAGACGATAGAAAAGATCTCCAGGACTGATTATTTTCTGGCATCGGCTACATTTTTGCGAAGCCATTTTATGACAGGGTCAGCAATACCTTTTTACAAACTTCTTTTAATGTTTCAAATACACCAATACCTTGAACAGCAACTGCTTCAAAATAAGGATACTTGTTCTGGGGATTGAGCACTTTTTGAAGCTCTTCAACCGAAGTTATGTTTGGCAAATCCCTTTTGTTATATTGAATGATCAACGGGATTCTTTCTAAAGATATATTGTATGTTTTCAAATTATCTTCCATATTCTGGAAAGACTCTATATTCTCATCAAATCTTTCAATCTGTGAATCAGCAACGAATATTATGCCGTCAACTCCTTTTAGTATCAGTTTCCTTGATGCATTATAAAAAACCTGCCCCGGCACCGTATATAGGTGAAATCTTGTCTTAAATCCCTTTATTGTCCCGAGGTCTACTGGTAGAAAATCAAAGAAAAGGGTTCTATCCAGTTCTGTTGCCAGGCTTATTAACTTGCCTTTGATTTCAGGATTAAGTTTTGTATAGATATACTTTATGTTTGTTGTTTTACCGCCAAGTCCAGGGCCATAATATACAATCTTGCAATTGATTTCTCTTGAAGCGTAGTTTATTAATGCCATCTATGCAATATCAGATCAAAATCCAAACAACTTATCAAGTTCATCTTCAGCCGCCTTTGTAAAATCAATATCAAAGGGCTTTTGAGAGACCTGGTCTTTACCGATCTTTTTGAAGATATCCTCAAAAATCTTTTCTAATTCTTGTGCGGTATTTTTTGCCTTTACCCGCACCAGACCCAGGGTTGTTCTCTGGTCAAATATTACAGCAAGAATCACTCGGTTTGCCACCAGACAAATGTATAGATTCTCTCTTTCGCCTTGATGGAACAGCGTGGAGAATTCTCTTTCACCAATCAATGTTGCCAGCTGACTCGTGGCTGCGAAATCAGCCGCTGACAGAGTTGCAAATGATGATATGTCAATTCTCGTAGTATCGCCGGCCGAGGTGATTAGTTGTCCAGCTTTATCAATAAGCAATATTGTCCGGGCATTGGTTCCCTGAAGCAATCTATTCAATGCTTCAGTTATCGCCCAGAAATCTTCTTCAAAGATGTTTATGCCTTCCTGCATCGTAACATTATAAATATAATTTGACAAAAGTCAAGAATTGATTTAAGATATATTGACTTAGATAGATTTTAGAATAGAATTAATCAGGAGGTAATATGAGATATCTCTATTTAATCTTGATCTTGTCGTTATTTTGGGGCTGTGCTCAGAATGCCTCGGTAGAAATTGGATTTAATGATGGTGTGATTCTTGCAGGAACCTTTGGTGATATGATCATCAGAGTTTCAAAAATCGAAGCATTTCAGAATGCACAATATACAACTATCTGGGAAAACGGTAACACAGTCTCTGTGCCAGTAAATGGTAGTGATTTTTGTAGTATCACCGGAAATTACGTTTCCATTGTGCCGGGCACCTATAGAAAATTTAGGGTCACTATTGATTCATTGAGCTACAAAATTGATAATACGGTTGTTCTGTTACTTGATTCCAATTACCAGTTTATACCCACCGCCTTCAGCGACATCGTTATTGAAGATGGTGACGAATACCGACTTGTTATAGGTATTAGTAGTAGTAGTTGGTTTGAAAGTGAATCACTCAGAATTAAACCTGGACATTCACCTTTTGAGAATGCTACTTTGAAGATATTTTATTAATGACAAGAGAAATACTGAAATTCAAACAGGTATCTTCAACCCAGGATGTGCTAAGAAAATTTGCATCCAAGAGAAGAGAACTTGCTGTGTTTGCGTATAAGCAGACCCAGGGTAGAGGTCGACAGAAAAGAAATTGGTTTTCACCTTCTGGTGGTCTGTATCTATCAATTCTGACATTTCCGGAAAAACACACAAATACCATTCCCCTCATTGCCGCTCTCGCAGTAATTGATTCCCTAAAAGATTTACAATTTGCTAATTTATCCATACACTGGCCCAATGATATTATGCTTCATAATAAGAAGGTATGTGGAATTCTTTGTGAAACATATTGCGATACAGTAATTTGCGGCATTGGTTTGAACGTGAACATAAGAAAGTTTCCGGCTAATTTGGCAAATGCTACTTCTCTATTTCTTGAATCAGGTAAGGTGTATAAACTTGAACCACTTCTAAAAGAGATTTTAGAAAATTTCTGGAGATACTATGAAAAACTCCAGAACGATGAATTGAAAATTTCAGAGATCAGTCACTATATCAGCGGCATAGGCGAACCAGTTGAAGTTAAGCTATCATCAAAGAAGACAATTAAGGGAGTTGTTCATAATGTTGATGTGGATTGGGCATTACTTGTGCGTACAGAAGATGGATTCATAAGAAAGATTTATTATGGTGATGTTATAAGGTTAACATGATCTTGACCTTAGATGTCGGAAATACAAATATACATATAGGCGTGTATCAAAATGAAAGATTAATCAAAGCAGAGTTAATGGAGACAAAGAAATATTTTGATAGGAATCTATTGAGGAGATTGTTCAATCAATATAACATAGAAGGCGTGGGCATTGCTTCAGTTGTTCCAACATTAAACCAAAGATTAAGAGAATGCATTGAAAAGGTATATGATATTAAGCCTATTTTCATCAGTTCAGGATTGAAACTGCCTGTGAAAATTGCTTACAAACAACTGGGTGCAGATCGTATTGCCAATGTTTGCGCAGGATTTTTTCGATATCACACGGATTTGATTATCTTTTCATTTGGAACCGCAGTTACCGGCGATGTGATTTCAAAAAAAGGAGTCCATTTAGGAGGTATTATAATGCCGGGGATTAAAACGCAAATATGGAGTTTGAGTAAAAAGACTGTCCTGGTGAAACATACTTCCCTGAGTGCTAAAATAAATTATCTTGGTAAGAATACCCGCGAATGTGTTCAATCCGGTGTGTTTTACGGCATTGTGTTTTCTATCCAGGGTTTTATCAAAAAGGTTGAAAAAGATATCCGAACCAAATATCAAATAATTGCAACCGGTGGATGGGGAAGAAAAATGGCTAAGGCTATTCCCAGGATCAATAAATATGACCAGGACCTTACCCTTTACGGAATCCTAAAACTCTATCATTACAATGCACAAAAATAGAAAATATACCACAAGATCAAGTGTGGAAACAATTGAGCTTGCCAGAAAACTCGCCCGTAAGCTGAGACCAAAAGATATCATATATCTCTGTGGCGAATTGGGCAGTGGCAAAACTACTTTTACCAAAGGAATCTGTTTGGGGTTGGGTGTGAAAGACCCGGTAACAAGCCCCAGTTTTGTAATTGCCTCTGAATATCAGGGCAACTTGCGAATCAGCCACATTGACCTTTACCGTTTGAAGGCATCTGACCTTGCTACACTACCAATTGAAGAATACTACATTTCTGACGGCGTGACCATAATTGAATGGGCTGATAGACTACCACATTTTCTACAACGATGTTACAAGGGTATCTACATTTCATTCTTCGTAAAGAAAAGAAACAAAAGGGAGATTTTCATTGAAGATCTTAGGAATTGATACTTCCACAACATTGTTTTCTGTTTGTCTGTTTGAAGATGATAGAATATTGTGTGAATTGAAGAGCGAGCGTTCACTTCACAAGAACAGCCCGGATGCCAATTTTTTCACAGCCACCCAGAGGTTGATGAACATACTACCTCATGAAAAATTAAGTGCCATTGCTCTGAGTATCGGTCCAGGAATGTTTACATCTCTGCGCGTGGGCCTTAGCCTTGCTAAAGGGTTATTTCTCAGTCAGAATATCCCATTGTATGGTGTAAACACGCTGCAGGCAATTGCAAAATCCTTTTTTCCTCTCAATTTGACAAATGAAAATAGCATTATCTGCACACCAATTATGGAAGCATTTCAAGGTGAGTTTTTTGTTGCGTTTTACGACCAGAATGGTAGAATTGGTGATGACCTGTTAATCACAGCCGAAGGTTATATTGATTATATTGATCGCAATTTCGACAAAAACAAGACGATCATTGCAATCGGGCCAGGTGTATTGACTTTCAAAAAAAATGCAGTCATAAGGAAGAACTCATCAAAAAGGAAACGGTTGATTTTAATAGATAATGATCTTTTCTTCCCTTCGGCACCAAAGATTGTCAGGACTGCTTTACCGCGAATCAAGGAGAAAAAGTGTGAGGCTCCTGATTTGCTTGAACCGTATTACATAAAGAAAACATCTGCTGAGACAAAGGCAGGCAGCCAATGACTTATCTAATCAGACCCATGAGACAACTGGATATTGAACAAGTATACAAGATTGAATGTCAGGTTTTTCCTAATCCGTGGCCAAGGTCATTTTTTGAAAACGATCTGCAAAAACATACCATAATTGCTCTTGTCGCCGACACAGATGGATTGATAATTGGTTATGCCATTGCCGAGTGCGTTGCTACAGAATTACACATCACCAACATTGCAGTTGACCCACAGTATCAACAACAAGGAATTGGGAAAAAGCTTATGACCGAAATTGAAAACATTGGCATTGAGAGGGATTGCACAAATGCATTTCTTGAAGTTCGAATTACTAACAAGCCTGCCATAGATTTCTACAAGAAATTCGGGTATCAGATTTTGTACATCAGAAATAATTATTATCTTGATGGTACTGATGCCTATGTAATGCAAAAAGAACTGAAGGAGGTTATATGAGTTGGGTGATATTGTTTGCCTTAATGGCAAATCTGAATCTCTACTTTCTAAAGGACTCACCAAATTTGTTGGTGAGAGTTGTGCCTGCCCAGGGTACCAAACGCTTGCTACTTTACTACAGTTTTTCAGCAGAAAAGTGGGATTCGGTAGAGGCTCAATCTTATACTACACATTTTGATGCAGTGATTACTCCGCCGGAGACAACCACAATTGTCGGCTTCTATTTCAAGTATGATAATCAAATCGATGACAACAAAGGATTGTTTTATCTCTTTGAAGTAAAAAGATCACCACGAATGATCCTACCCTTTTCCCTTGATTATGTTGAAACAGTCCTCAAGCAGGCACGCAAAAAGATTCTTAGCCAGACCCACATTGATGAAGCAATTACACTGATTGATTATGCAGAGAAAACACTGACGGCGCTTCCCTATAAAAAAGGTGGCGAGCAGGAAATAAAATTCAGCTTACTGTTAAGCGAGGTAAATGAACTAAAGGTGTTGGTTGGCAAATGAACTGCCCAAGGTGTGGACACGATAATCCAGACTCAGCGAATTTCTGTAGCCGCTGTGGTCTTCAACTTATTAAGATAACTGGACAACGCCGTCCTGTCGCGGTTATTTTTGCAGATATCTCGGGGTTTACAGCGTTATCAGAAAAACTTGATCCCGAAGAAGTAAAGGATTTGATCGACAATTGTCTTCAGCGTCTTGCACGGGTCATTCAGAGTTACGAAGGTTATGTTGACAAATTCATTGGTGATTGTATTATGGCACTATTTGGTGCACCCGTTGCCCATGAGGATGACCCATTAAGGGCGGTTCTCGCAGGTTTTGATTTGTTGAAAGAAATTAAGATTTTCAATGCTGAAAAGAAGCAAAATCTGTCTCTTTCTATCGGCATAAATTATGGATTGGTAGCCACTGGAGATCTGGGAAGACCCGGCGGTTACACAGTAATGGGTGATGCAGTCAATCTTGCCCAGCGTCTCCAGCGTGCTGCACCTCACGGTGAGATCTATGTAAGCGAAGAAGTTTACAAAAATACCTATCGGGAAATCGCATACAAAAAATTGCGAAAAATCACCGTCAAGGGCAGAAAAGAAAAAGTCCTGGTTTTCACACCGATGAGAGCGAAAGCAAAATACGGGCAGCGTAAACTCCAGGAAATTCCAATGATTGGCAGAACCAGCGAATTGAACCATTTGAACAAAATCCTCCAGGAAGTCAAAAATGGCAGAGGTCGAGTCGTCGCAATTATGGGTGAGGCAGGAATCGGTAAGACCAAACTCGTGTACGAATTCAAGAAACAATTGGGTGAACAAATATTCATTACTGAAGGAAAAGGCATAGAGTATCACAGCAATTCTCCTTATTTTGTTCTAAGGGAGATGTTGAAGAAAGTCTTTGGCATTGCTGATACTGACACCCCTTCCAGGATTACGCATCGAATCTCAGAGTTTATTGAGACATTAGATGATTCCCTTTTGAAAATCAAAATGCCATACTACAAATATTTTCTTTCTGCAGATTTGACAAAATCAGAACGTAGCCATTTTGAATCCATGCAGACTGAAGACCGCAGCAGGCTTTTACTTGAAGCAATACATTCGCTGTTTATGAAACTATCCCGGGAGCATACTCTTGTTATGATCTTTGATGATTGCCACTGGATTGACAAAGAGACACTTGATTTTATGCACACTTTTGCTGGTTCCATTGGGTACAAACCCATTATGATAATTGATTTGTATCGTCCGGGTTTTGATATCGGACCAACGCGTAGACATCCATATTTCAGTTTATTTGAGCTCAAGCCACTTGCACAAAGTGAAACAGTCACCCTGCTGAAAACAATTCTCCATTGCGAAAAGATTGACAATGACTTACTGAATTTGCTTCTTGAAAAATCAGGGTCAATCCCATTTTACATCAGCGAAATGGCTGTAAATCTTGTTAACGAAAAACTTATAAATGTTGTAGATGGTGTCGCTCAACTAAAAGAGGAAAAATCGTTGACCATTCCCCGCAGTATTGACGAACTGGTAATGACAAAAGTTGATAAACTGTCACCGGAAATGCGTTACATCGTCAATATTGCATCCGTGATTGGCGAAGAATTCTCATTTAAATTGCTCAATGCTGTAATTCCTGGTAAGGAGCGTCTGAGACAAAATCTTGCGCATGCTGTCCAACAGAATATCTTCAAAATCGCCGATGAAAAAGGCATGTCTGGTGAAGAGAAATACAGCTTTACCCACAGTATTGTTAGGGATGCAATATATAATTCGCTTTTGAAAAAGGAACAAAGAGAATTTCATCAAAAAGTTGGCTATGTAATGGAGAAAATATACAACCTTACTATTGAAGAATACTTTGATGCACTTTCTAACCATTTTTATCTTGGTGGTGAAACTCTAAAGGCAATAGAATATATGGAAAAATCTGGTGACCAGAAAAAGGAATTGTACTTAAATGACGCAGCGATTGAGATATACAAGAAATGTCTAAAAATCATTCCCAATTCAATGCCGATTTTATTCGCACGCATATATGAAAAACTGGGTACAGTTTATGAACTAATTGGTGCTTATGAAAATGCACTGGTTTCATACCGTAGTATTGTCAAATATGCAGGAAAAGATTCTATTCTAGTTGCAAGAAGCCTGCGGCATCAGGCAAATATTGTAAAGAATCAAGGAGATTATGACCGGGCATTAGAATTGCTGTCCAGAGCAAGAACTTTTCTAAAATCCGCAGAGGTTCCTTTGGGGAAACAGGTAATTATAGAACTTTCAAGCACTTCAAGCCTTGAATGCTGGTTATTTCGTATCAAAGGCAAGATGGACATTGCTGAGAACAAAGGAACAGAAGCGATTGAAATCGTAAAACGCATAAAGAATTGGGAATTTGATCATGATGTGAAGCAAGCACTGACCAGGGCATATAACAATCTTTCAGTGGTATATTGTATCAAAGGTGACTTTCAAAAAGCTCTTGAACTATGCAAGGGTGCATTAAGCATATCAGAGGACACTGGGGATTTAAGGAGTAAGGTTGATGCCTATAATATCATGGGGACAGTTTTCAAAGCACAAACAGATTATGAACGCGCAATTGAATCGTTTAGCATGAATTTGAAGATTACTGAAGACCTCGGTGACAAGAAGGGCACGGGTGTTGCTTATTGTAACTTAGGGAATGTGTATCAACACAAGGGCGAATATACTACTGCTCTTGATCTCTACCAGAAATTTCTGGAAATATCCCGGGATCTTGGAGACAAATCAAGTATTGGAATGGCATCAAATAATATGGCAATTATATACTTTAATATGGGTGATTATGTCAAGGCGTTAGATTTTTTTGATAAATACCTGCGCATAAGTAAAGAATTGGGTGACAAAAGGGGAGAAGCTATCGCTTGTGGTAATATGGCTGAAGTTTTGATGAATCAATTCGAATATAATAAGGCTCGGATACTCTATTCAAAATTCCTGAAAATAAGCCAGCAATTAGGTGACAAGAGAGGCATTGGCTCAGCCTCGTACGGTCTGGGTCAGGTGTATATAGAGACAGGTAAGTTGAACACAGCCTGGAAATATCTTAAAGCTGCCCGCTCAATTTTTGAAACCATGGGGAACAAAAATGCCTTGGGATTGGTCAATTGTAGCATCGCTTACGTGCAGATAAAGAATCACAAAATCGATGAAGCGGTGGATTTACTCAACTCAACTATTGATCTTGCTGACTCAGTAAATTCACACGAATTGAAAGTCAATTGTTTATTGAACTTAGGCAGGGCTTATACACCGACACATACACAAAAAGCAGAAAAAATTTATGATGAAGCGATAAGCATCTGTAAGAAAAACAATCTTAGAAGACTTCTTGCTGATGTATATTACGAGTATGCAATGCTTGCAAAGAAAACTGGACAAAAACAAAAGGTAAAAGATTTTTTTGTGCAAGCAAAGAAAATATACGAAGAACTGAAAATAAAAAGAAAACCGATTGAAAGATAGTAGATAAGAGGCTAAAAATGCTCGCTAATCTGATTCAAATTCTAACCGCAGCCAGAAAATCTCACTATGCAATAGGACATTTCAACACTTCAAATCTGGAGATTACCCAAGCAATCATTTCTACGGCTGAGGAATTGCGGGCGCCGGTGATTATTGGCGTGAGCGAAAAGGCAATAAGCTATGCTGGTTTAGAGGTGACTGTTAAGTTAGTCTATAGCCTCGCTGAAAAATCAAAGATTCCTGTTGTTCTCCATCTTGACCATGGGAAAAACTTTGATATTGCAAAAAGCTGTATAGATGCTGGTTTCACATCCGTGATGATAGATGGCTCACATTTACCTTTTAAAGAGAATTTAAAGTTAACAAGAAAAGTAGTTGACTACGCACACAAAAGAAATATATCGGTGGAGGCAGAGATTGGTAGACTTGCCGGTATAGAGGATGATACAAAATCAACATTAAATGTATACACTAACCCTGAAGAAGCTAAAAAATTCGCAAAAGAATCTGAATGCGATGCACTTGCGGTTGCGATTGGCACATCTCACGGTGCATACAAATTCAAAGGTAGACCAAAATTACGTATAGATATTCTTAAGGAAATTGCTGAAAAAGTAAAAATTCCATTGGTTCTGCATGGTGCATCTGGGGTAAAGCCAAAGTGGGTTAATTATGCAAATAGATTCGGAGCAAAAATAGAAAAGACGAGCGGTGTGCCTGACCGATTAATAAAAGAAGCAATCAAAAATGGGATAGCAAAGATAAATGTTGATACTGATATCAGAATTGCATTTACAGCAGGGATTCGCGAATTTTTGATGAAAAATCCCCAGGATTTTGACCCAAGAAAGATTTTGAGCAATGCTCGAGAAACTGCAAAAAAAGTAATAAAAGAAAGAATAATATTGTTTGGTTCTG